>CAINKA010000071.1 GCA_903849835.1 uncultured Alphaproteobacteria bacterium | reverse complement strand
CTCTGGGCATTTTTTACTCCTTAAAATATTGGGGAAATATTTAAAAAGAGAACTCTAAATTGGGGAAAAAGTTGTCTGGTTTTTGGGGGTCATAATACAGATCAATTTTGAATGAGCTGCCTTTGGAAATAAGGCGTTGGCAATAGGACTTGTAAGGATTTAAATAATGTAAAGATTCCAAATATGGACACGACAATTCTTAAGCCCAAGAATAAAACTTTGGGGGTATAAATAGGGGTATATTTGATTTTCATAAAACCATAAACTTTTTATTTACAAGCCTCCAAAGCCTCTAATGTGGATGCCTTCTTCTCCATAAAAAAAGCTCCCTTCGGGGAGCTTTTTTTATGGAGGAGGAGAAGGGATTGTTATTGAATCCTAGATTGGGTTCGACAAATGACGCAGGAATCGCGAAGCGATTCCGAGTAATTTGCAACTCGCTCAAACAATGCAGCGAAGCTGCAAATAAATAATTGCGAATAATCCCCTCTTTCACCCAACCATGCAATTAATCCTCAACACTAAGCTCTATCTTTAAACCCATCTCACCTCACTTTCCAAAAATTTTGGACAATAAAAAACCTCTCCAAAAAAATTTGAAGAGGTTTTTATTTGCGATTTTTGAGATTTCTAACTGTTAAGCTGGGTTAACGTTAGCGGCCTCTGGTCCTTTTTTTCCTTGCACAATTTCGAAGGTAACACTTTGACCTTCTTTCAAAGTCTTGCGACCTGAACCATTGATGGCGCTGTGGTGAACGAATACGTCCTTTCCACCTTCTTGTGCTATAAATCCGAAACCTTTTTCGTCATTAAACCATTTAACTGTACCTGTAACTTGCTCTGACATGTATTCACTCCGATTAGTAATTTAAAAAAATTGTTGGGGCTTTCACCTTAGAAGCCAGAATTCATTACACAAAAGTTTTTTGCAAGAAAGTTTAATTTCCTTTGAATGGAGCGAGAATTACCTTTCCAATTAGAATTGTTGCATCTGCTGCAACCGTGATGGGAGTAAGCGCAACCTTAGCAATTTTTTTGAAGAAGCTCACGGGATTTTTCACAGAAACCGTGTAAGTCCGATCAAGACTCGGCAAATAATATCCAAGATCATCTCGTGGCAAATAGCGAGTTCCGACCAGCTTGATCCTTAGAGATAGCGGCTTTGACTCTTGTGCTCTGAAGCCAATCGATTCCAAAAATATTTCTTCTTTGCGCGGCAATTTTGTGTAAAAACTTTCAATCGTAACATAGCCGGTAACGTCATTTTTTTCGTCAACTTCTAAACTGGTTTTTTCTACATCAACAAAAACCAAATCGCGCCTTCCCCAAAATAATAATTCCTTCATCACTCCCGATTCATCGGAAAAAATATAGTGATAATTTTTCCCCAAAAACACCACCAACTTTCCGTCATTGCTAACCAAAAATTGTTTGAAGGTTTCGTTGTAACCCCTGTTCCACAGGCCTTTTGTGATGGCGCATGACGAAAGAGCAAAGCATGATAAAATAATAAAAGTTTGAAGAATTTTTTTTATTAATTTCTGAAAATAAAATAGCGTCATATTTAAAATTCTTAAACTGAAAGGCTCAT
>CAINKA010000070.1 GCA_903849835.1 uncultured Alphaproteobacteria bacterium | reverse complement strand
GCCGTAGACGGTTTTGGCGTAGGAGACTGAAATTTGATTTGTCATTTGTTGATTTTGAATTTTATGAGGAGTGAGAAATCGATGAGAAAACTTTGAATTTTTCTGAATTTTTTTAGTAAGGATTTTTGCAATCTTTGCACAAAACTCTTCCGTGATTTTGTTGGCGGCACAGCAATTTGCAATAAAAAGTGCTGCTCTTTTTTGATTTTAACTAATCGCGGCTTTTCCTTACTATCGCACCGCTTAACATCCGATTCAACAATGCCAGAAATGATGTTAAAAAAATTATATTCATCCATCACTAAATCACGTGCATCCAACAACGAATTAAAATTTTTTTCGTAAAAATTTTCGTCAATTAATCGTTCAATTTTTGCGATTGCAGTTCGCGGATATTTTATGTCGATCACGGAAATTTGATCTGCAGAAAAATATTTTTCGATATTTGTCGCGCCGCAATAAATCGGATGAGATAGCGCCATCAGCGGATCCATCAGCTTTTCTGTCCAGTAGTCGGGACCATTAAAATTCTCGAGAGCAATGTGATATTTGTAAGGCGCAATTCCGTCCCACTTGCTTGCGATCGGCCTCACGCCATTTCCAAACCAATCAACTTTATCCTTAAAATGATTTTTAATTTTTTGGCAAAAATTAAACCGCGCCTTGTGACCTTCGGTGAAAATTTTGTTGGAACAGAAAACGGATAAGAGCTTGTCTTTCTTGATCTCGCGCAGGTTTTTAAAATCATCGTAACTCAAACCATCGCCTCGCCATTCTTCAAATTCAACTTTGGTTTTTATTGGACTACCTCCGTCAATCCACCAATTTAGAGGCGGACGACAAGGAAAAACTTTTTCATGTTTGAAATCATTTTGACTGGTAAAGATGCGCCCGAATTGTTTTAAAAATTCCTGAGAAACATCGTAGCGTTTGATGGATTGCGGCTCTCCCGTCATCAAAATTATATTTTCGCGGCTAACTTCACATTCCTCTTCATCAACATCGATGTCACCAATCACAATCCAATAATCGGCTTTTTTTATCGAAATATCATTCCAAAAAAATTCGCAACCGCGCCAAATATTTTTTTTATTGGGCAGGAATTTAAAAATCATCGGATTGCTGCCATCCGCTCTAGCAGTGGTTGTGCCGGCACAGCTGATTTTTACGACAGTCATTAATCTCCAAATCTTTTTCTTAATTTTTTTCGCGCTTTACGAATCAAACGCAGCTTCGAAAAAAATCCGTAACCCCTAAAACCAGCTTTTTTTAAAATCGTAATTTGATCTTGCTGCATTTCGCGACGCGATGGCTCAATTTTTTTTTCTCCATTGCCCAAAGATTTTTGCCAAGCCTCCACATGCTGTGCGTCAGAAAAATCAATTTTGGTTTGACGCCAATTGTAAATTGAGCGCGGCGAATAAATCATGCGGCCTTCGCGCGCCATGTTACAAACAAAAATGTGATCATTGCCGAGCATCACTTTCATCGGATATTTTTGCGCCAATTTTGTGTGATAAATTCCAAACAGTGCCGAGACTTCGTGAAGGTGCGCGATAAGCGTGTAAACCCTTTTTGTTGGTGAATCAGAGACCAAATTATCAGCGTACCAAGAATCAAAAATTCCAATTTCTACATCATCAATATCGATCGCTCGTGAAACTGGATAACAACCTGCCGCATCAGAATTTTCAAGGATGTGGAGCATGTGCTTGGTGTAACCATCATCCAAATAATCATGCCCACCCATCCACATAAAATATTTGGTTTTGGTTTGCCTGAGAACGAAATTAAAATTCTCAGCGCCTCCAATATTTTTCTCCTGCCTCACATAAATTAAATTCGAATATTTCTGCGCCAATTCTTCGCAAATTTTTTGAGTGTCATCGGTTGAAGCATTGTCGGAAACAATTACGCAGCCAGCTTGATCGATGCAGGATTCAATTGTTTTTCTGATATATTTTTCCTCGTTATAAGCAGGAATGCCGATGGTTAGCAGCTCTTTGTAATATTTCATTTTTGGGAAAAAATTTCGATTTGATCAGCTGTGAATTTTTGAATGTCAGATTTTTTTTCGAGATAATTTTTATACCAATCCGCCGTCCAAAAAATTGCTTCGTCAAAACTTAATTTTGGTTTCCAACTTAATTCTTTTTTGGCGCGATTATTGTCGAGCTTTAAAATTCCAGCCTCGTGTAAATCGGCGTTGGCGTTGATTTCGTAAGCACCATTACCAATTTTTTCGATGAAGTTTTTTGTCAGAGTTTCAACATTCTTTTCAGCGTCAAAATCAGGACCGAAATTGTAAGGCTTGGAAAAATTTTTGCCTTTTTCGTAAAGATTTTTTGCCAAAGTTAAATATCCCGAAAGCGGTTCGAGCACGTGCTGCCAAGGGCGGATCGAATGTGGCGAGCGTAGCTCAACTTTTTTGCCATCACGAATCGCACGAAAAATATCGGGAATAATTCGGTCGGATGAAAAATCTCCGCCGCCGATAACATTGCCGGCGCGCGCTGATGCCAAGCTGATTCCCTCTTTTTCAAAAAATGAACGGCGGTAAGATGAGGTTAAAATTTCGGCGCAGGCTTTGCTTGAAGAGTATGGATCGTAGCCGCCGAGCGGATCATCTTCGCGATAATTGTGATTAATTTCTTTATTTTCGTAACATTTGTCAGTCGTGATATTGACTAGAGCTTCAACGCTTCCAGCCTTACGCGCCGCCTCAAAAACATTGAGCGTGCCGATGACATTAGTTTCGTAAGTGAGTCGCGGATCCGCGTAAGAAGGTCGCACCAGCGCTTGCGCCGCCATGTGAATTACAATTTCCGGCTGAAAATTTTTTAGTTTTTTTTCGAGCAACACAAAATCGCGAATGTCACCAATCGTTGATTCTTCTAGCTGCGAGGCCAAATCCAAAATGTTGAACAGACTTTCTTTTTCTGGCGCCAAAGAAAATCCGCTGACCTTCGCACCCATTTTCACCAACCACAAAGACAGCCACGCACCCTTGAAACCAGTGTGCCCGGTAAGGAAAACTTTTTTTCCGTAATAAAAATTATTTAAATTACTCATCAGTTGTTCAGGTGGTCAGAATTAATTTTTTGCTAATTTTTTCGATGTCATGCTGTGGTTCGATGTCATGCTGAGCCT
>CAINKA010000069.1 GCA_903849835.1 uncultured Alphaproteobacteria bacterium | reverse complement strand
TGAATCATGCTTCGATCCTTCGACAGGCTCAGGACGGGCGGAGCTCAGCATGACATTGAGTTTGTTTTTCATTTTTTTGTTTTTGATTTCACTTCGCGGAATTTCTTTCCACCGGCAGCAATTCCAATTTGTTTCGCCCGCGCGACTGCCAACTCATCCTCCGCCACATTTTTCGTAATCACGCTTCCAGCCCCAATCACCGCGCCATTGCCAATCTCAACCGGCGCGACCAAGGCGCAGTTGGATCCGACAAAAACTCCGCCACCGATTTTGGTTTTGAATTTGCTGTAGCCGTCGTAATTGCAAGTGATTGTGCCCGCGCCGATGTTGGATTCTTCGCCGATTTCAGCGTCGCCGATGTAGCTCAGGTGATTCACTTTTGCGCCGCGTTTTAGGTGTGATTTTTTGATCTCAACAAAATTTCCAACGCGGACATTTTCAGCGATTTTTGTTTCAGGACGAATTCTGGCGAATGGTCCCACAACTGCGCCAGAAGCGATTTGTGCGCCTTCGATGTGGCAGAAAGATTTTACCTCGACATTTTTTTCAATCACAACTTTTGGTCCGAAAAAAACATTCGGATGAATCACGACGTCAGACGAAATTTTGGTGTCGAAAGAAAAATAAGTTGAGGTTGGATCAAGCAAAGTCGCGCCGCCATCCATCATTTTTTTGCGCAGTTGATTTTGTTTAATCGCTTCAATTTCAGCGAGTTCAACTTTGGAATTCACGCCCAAAACTTCGGTGATTTCAGTTTTGATGAATGTGCGTTTGAGCCCCATTTCGCCGGCAACGGCGACGATGTCAGTGAGATAAAATTCGCCCGCCGCATTTTCATTTTTTATTTGCGCCAAAAGATTTTTTATTTTTTTGCCGTCAATCGCCATCACGCCGGAATTGCACAAAGCGATTTTTTTCGCTTCGTCATCCGCATCTTTGAACTCAACAATTTTTTCGATGTGGCCTTTAGTATCAACGACCAAGCGGCCATAAGCATTTTCTTTCTCATCATCAAAACCCAAAACGCACAAAGAAAAATCGTCAAGTTTTTCGACCATTTTTTTGAGAGTAGTGTGAGAAATAAGCGGCGTGTCGCCGTAAAGAATCAAAATTTTTTCACCGATTTTTTCGAGATTCTCAATTCCAGTTTGAACTGCGTGTGCCGTGCCTTTACGCTGTTTTTGTAATGCGAAAGAAATTTCTGATTTTGGATGTGTTTGCAGAATTTTTTCTTCGAAATTTTTCATCTCTTCCGAAACCACAATCGTGATATTTTTCGGATTTAAATGCTCAGCTTCATCAATCACCATATTCAGCATCTCGCGCCCCGCAACCTTGTGCAGCACTTTCGGCAAATCAGATTTCATGCGAGTGCCTTTGCCGGCGGCGAGGATGATGATGGAGAGAGTCTTCATAAATTTAATTTATGAGTCGTCAGTCGTCAGTCGTCAGTCGTCAGTCAAACCGAGTTCGGAGCGACTTACGACTTACGACTTACGACTTACGACTGATTGCGAACGCCTAATTCGACCTTTGATCCACAAGTTTATTCTTCGCAATCCACGGCATCATGGCGCGAAGTTTTTCGCCGGTTGCTTCGATCGGATGGGCTTTTCCTTTGGCGCGCAGGGCGTCAAAATTTTTCTTGCCGGTTTTATTTTCGTTCATGAATTCGCGGACGAATTTTCCTTTTTGGATTTCTTTCAAGATTTTTTGCATCTCTTTTTTGGTGCGGTCGGTGATGATTCTAGGGCCGCGGGTGAGGTCGCCATATTCTGCGGTGTTGGAAATGGAGTAGCGCATGTTGGCGATGCCGCCTTCGTAGAGTAGGTCGACGATCAATTTCATTTCGTGGAGACATTCGAAATAAGCCATTTCTGGAGCGTAACCAGCTTCGGTCAAAGTCTCGAAACCGGCTTGAATCAAGGCTGTAACGCCACCGCAAAGAACTGCTTGTTCGCCGAAAAGATCAGTTTCGCATTCTTCTTTGAAGTTGGTTTCGATGATTCCAGAGCGTCCGCCGCCAATTGCTGAAGCGTAGGAAAGCGCGATTTTCAAAGCATTGCCCGAAACATCTTGAGCAACTGCAACGAGACAAGGAACTCCGCCGCCTTTAACATATTCGCCGCGAACCGTGTGTCCGGGCCCTTTCGGCGCCACCATGAAAACGTCCAAATCTTTGCGTGGCTTGATTAATTTGAAGTGAATGTTGAGGCCGTGAGCGAAGACGAGGCAAGCGCCTTTCTTCAAATTTTTCTTCAAATCTTGAGTGTAAAGTTCGGCCTGAAGTTCATCGGGAACGAGCACCATTACGACATCTGCCCACTTTGCTGCAGCAGCATTCGACAAAACTTCGAAGCCGGCATTTCTTGCTTTTTCAGCAGAGGAAGAATTTTCGCGCAGCGCGATTTTAACTTCAGCAACGCCGCTATCCCGTAGGTTTTGCGCGTGAGCGTGAGCTTGTGAACCGTAGCCAATTACAGCAACTTTTTTGGATTGGATGAGGCTCAAATCAGCGTCGCGGTCGTAGAAAACTTTCATGATTTTTTAGTTTTTAAGTTGGAAAAAAAAGGAAGGAGTGGCGGAAATTATTGGTCGAGTTTCACATGTCTAGTAAAAAACCACCTCTCCCGCCGCCACGTCGTACATGCCGCCGATGAGGGCAATCTCTCTTTTGCGCAACAGAGTTTCGATAATTTTACTGCGGCGCGGAATTTGCTTCATCACTTTGCGGACATTGATCGAAGCGACATTTTGCACGAAAGAAAAATTTCCAGAATTACGATTTTCCTTCGTTTTTATTTCCGCTTGCACCGCCGGTTTTATTTTTTTGAGCAACCCCGTCAGACTTCCCATTCGCAAATGATCGCAAGCGCCTTTAATCGCGCCGCACTCGCTGTGGCCGAGCACCATTACCAATTTCACGCCGGCGATTTTTACGGCGAATTCCATGCTGCCGACAATGTCGTCATTCAAAATATTTCCGGCGACGCGGCAGGAAAGAATGTCGCCCAAACCCTGATCGAAAATTAATTCGGCCGAAGTGCGTGAGTCGATGCAACTGAGGATGAAGGCGAATGGATGCTGTTCAGTCGAGGTTTCGTTGACCTGCCGCAGTAAATTTCGGTTGATGTTCAAGTTGCTGACGAAGCGTTTATTTCCGTCTTTTAAGGGGACGTTGCAAATCTAACTTTCTAAAAAACCTAAGCTCAAAAATTTTTACAACCCAAAAACTGAGAAATTTTGTTATTTTTTTGAGTCAAATTCGATTAATTTTTAGTAAATTTCTTAGC
>CAINKA010000068.1 GCA_903849835.1 uncultured Alphaproteobacteria bacterium | reverse complement strand
AGCTCAGCATGACATCGAGGTTTCTTTGTAATTTTGATCAATCGGTTTTTTGAATCAGTTTGACTACGGGCTCTACGAAATAATTTTTTCTTCCAACATTTTCACTTCTTGCAGAATTTTTTGATCTTCATTCATCAACTCTTTCACCAATTTCACCGAGTGAATTACCGTGGCGTGATTTTTTCCTCCAAAGCCTGCTCCAATTTTTGGTAGACTTTCTGAGGTAAGATTTTTTGTGAGATACATCGCAATTTGACGAGGTCTGGCGATGTTTCGTGAGCGATTCTTTGCAACTAAATCTGAAATTTTAATTCCGTAAAATTGGGCTACAATTTTTTGAATCTTTTCGATTGTAGGCGCTTGAGAGTTGGATTTGCGGACATAATCAGCCAAAATAACTTTGGTGCTTTCGAGCGTGATTTCTTCACCGAGCAAAACTTTTCCAGCGATTAATTTTTTCAACGCGCCTTCAAGATCGCGAACCGAAGTTGAAATTTTTTCTGCAATAAAACTCAAAACTTTTTCGCAAATTTCTTGCTCCATCAATTGAGATTTGGCCTTCAAAATCGCAAGTCGGTCTTGGTAATCGGGGCTTTTAAAATTCACAATCATTCCACCCGAAATGCGTGATTTTAATTTTTCGTCAATGTTGGTAAGATCAGACGGGCAGCGGTCGCAAACCAATACGACTTGTTTGTTATCCTCCACCAGCGAGTTGAAACAATTCATGAATTCTTGCTGAGTGCTTTCTTTGCCGGCAATGAATTGAACGTCGTCGACAATCAACACATCGATTGAACGCATTTTTTCTTTGAAACTCATGACGTCATTGCTGCGGATTGATTGCACGAAGTGATACATGAATTTTTCTGCTGACAAATAAACTACTTTTTTGGATTTATTTTGATCCTTGAGTTGCCAAGCAACTGCTTGCGCCAAGTGGGTTTTCCCCATCCCGACTCCGCCGTGAATGAAGAGCGGAATTTTATCGTCAAAAAGATTAATCTGAGCATCAATTCCAGCTGCGATTTTAGCCATTGAAGTGGCGAGCTTGTTGTATTTTGCGCTGATAAAATTTTGAAAAGTGAAGCGAGAATTAAGCTCTGTTCCGAAAGCAAAAACATTGTCATGTTTCGAAAGGTTAATAACTTTTTGATCAGTGCTAAAAGCTTTGTTTTCTAAGTTAGAAGCCGGCTCATCAGCAACGCAAATTACAGCAATCTTTTTTACTTTTGGACGTAAATTTTGAACAAGATTTTTAAGATTATTTTTCGTTGATTTTTGTTCGATGAATTCACGGATCACCCAATCACGAATGAATTTTGAAGGCGCGGAAAAAATAATTTCGCTTTCAGATTCAGTAAAAATTTTAAGCACAGCAATCCATTTGCTAAAATTTTCCGCACCAAATTCTTTTTCGCAGGCAGCAAAAAGTTCAGCTAAAAATTTATCATTTGATTCGCTCAGTAACTCGTTATTTGGCAAAAAGTTAGTGTCAGCAATCACTTCTGCCTCCATGGTAATTTGTTCGCTTTCCAGCCATTTATTTTTCCTCTTTGTTCTTGTTGGTCTAAGTCTCCTTCGAAGCCAGAGACTAGGTTGTAGCAGCTTTTATATCCGATGTTATTGGCATAGTTTGCAGCCTGATTTGACCTTCCGCCCGTACGACAAATAAAAATGATTTTTGCGTCACGAAATTTTTCGTCGAAAATTTTTTTTAGAACTTTTTCCAAGCCTGCAGCAAATTCAGGATTTTCTTCCATCCTTGGAAAAATTTGCCAAGGAAGTAGGAACATTCGATCATTGAAGTAGCTAGAATCGACTAGGCCAACAAAGTTAAATTCTTCGTGGGTTCTGACATCAATAAGAAGGGAATTTGCATCACTTTTTAACAGATCAAAGGCATCAATAGCGGTGATTTGTGTAACTGGCATTAGGGAAATTGCGTCTCTGGTAACAGCTTCAAAATGTGGGATTTTTGAAAAAATTTTTTCGATGAGTTTTGCAAAAAAGTTGAAGCGGATTTTTAGAGAAACTTCTCCTCAGTCAAAGGAATTAATTTTTAATTTTAGAAATAATTTTCTTGACACCCGCCGCGCCTAAAAGAGCTTAAATCTTTTATTGGGAAGTCTTGTGGCGTAAGGCTCGGGAAGCGATTAATTTTAGCGGGAACTAGAAGGGTAAGAGGCCGAATTCAGGCAAGATATTTTTTACAAAATGTTTTTTTTCGGACGTAAAAAAATCATTGCAATTCCAAGTAAAACTAATGGCAAGGATAGAAGCTGTCCCATCGTGATTTCGGAGAATAAAAAACCGATTTGCTGATCAGGTTCACGAAAATTTTCAACCAAAATTCTGGATGAACCGTAAAGAATCAAAAATGATCCGCTTAAAAAACCGTTTTCTTTTGAGAATCTGCTGAAGCGATGCAGGCATAGCAAGATCACAAAGGAAAAAATGCCTTCAAAAAATGCTTCGTAGAGTTGGCTTGGGTGACGAGGAAGATCTCCGGCATTTGGAAAAATTATTCCGAATTTTGAATCAGTAACTCTGCCGTAAAGTTCCATGTTGATGAAGTTGGCAATGCGACCGAAGAAAAGCCCGACAGGAGCTGACACTGCAAGGACGTCGGTTAATTTCAAAAAGTTGATTTTGTATTTTTTAGCAAAAAGCCACATTCCAAAAATCGAGCCTAGAAGCCCACCGTGAAAGGACATTCCTCCATGCCAGAAAGCAAAAATTTCTAAAGGATGCGAGAAAAAATAAAATGGATTGTAGAAAAAAACATAACCGAAGCGACCGCCGAGGAGTATTGAAAACACTGCCCAAATCAACCAATCATCGTAAGCTTCTTTGGATAAGAAATTTTCCTTTTCGCTGCATTTCTTCAGCCAAAAAAGCGTGAATAAAATGCCGGCAATGTAGGCGAGAGAATACCAACGAATCGCGATTGGACCGAAGGAGAGGGCGAAGGGACTGAGGTTGGGGAGAAGCATTGGGAGGATTTAAGATTTTAGATTTAGGATTTTAGTTGGTCAAAAATCCTAAATCTGAAATTACCGATCTTCGGAATCAGGCAGACTCACTCCTTTCGGCAACTTTCCGCTTTGAAAAAAAACATCGATTGGGATTCCGCCACGAGGATACCAATAGCCACCGATTCTCAGCCATTTTGGCTTTGTGATTGCGATGATGTCTTTGGCGATTTGAATTGTGCAGTCTTCGTGAAATGCTCCATGATTGCGGTAGGAAAAAAGATAAAGTTTTAGAGATTTGCTTTCGAGGATTGCTTTGCTTGGAACGTAATCAATTACGAGATTTGCAAAATCTGGCTGCCCTGTGATTGGGCAAATTGAAGTGAATTCTGGGCAGGTAAAACGAATTGCGTAATCAATGTCGGGATGAGGATTGGCAACGTTTTCCAAAGTTTTTAAATTTGGCTTTTCAAAGCGATATTCCGTTTTTTTCCCCAAAGAAAGTTTTGAATTTTTTTTCATGATTTTGTGAGTTTATATCCAATTTTGATTCAAGAAACCGATTAATCAAAGCTACAAAAAACTCAATGTCATGCTGAGCGTGATTCAGGTCTCTGTGCCTCGAATCATGCTTCGACAAGCTCAGCATGACATCGAATTGGTGAGATTTTTTAGATCGAATTCCTCAACTGGATTGGATATTAGTTGCAGGATTTTCAACTTTTTTTAGCAGTGAGTTTTCTTCGGATGAATCGCTCGCCATGTTACTAAGCCTTGATTCCCCATCAGTTGAGAAAAGCACGTGATTGAATAATTTTCGAGTTAAATCCTTGTCGTTATTGGTTGAGATTTGCCCCGCTCCATTAGCCAAAACGTTATGCGTTTCATGCCCGCTACAAGTTTCACGACTCACTTCTTTCACACCTTTTTCTTTCAAAAAATTTTCGATATTTGTTCCGAGAGGAAGAACCGCTTTCACGATATTTTCTGTGATGTCGCGAGCAACATGCGAGATGGTTTCTTTGAGGTCGTGAGCAATGTGAGTAACGCCGCTGACAATTTCTTTAATGTTTGACATTTTCCACTAAATTACATTTTAAATTTTGGATATTTGCGCCGGATTGAGTTAGGTCTGCAAAAATTTTTTCAAGATTTTCTTCAAGAGTCTTTTCGCTATCAAGATGAGCCATTGCGGCAATTTTATTTTCCTTATCGGATAAAATTAAAACGACTCCATTTCTAGAATTTGGTGATGCAATTATGGCATTATCTCCTCGAATAATACCATACTCTCCACGCAGAATTACCAAGGGTTGCGACGATGTTATGTCGGATAAATTAATCATTTGTAAATTGAATTGGTCGAACTTAATTTCTTTTTTTTATTTATTTCCTTGGTCACCAAAGACGCAAATGTTTTTTGCAATTACATCCGCTAAAGAATGGAAATCGGCACAGTCAGCAACGTTTACCTCTTAATTTTTTTGCCGCTGATCTCATCACTTTTTTGCCAACTTTTTGAAAGAAAAAACCTCTCATTTTCAATCGCAATTTCATCCTGCATTGTAACCTTCTTCCTCGCTCTAAAAATTCTGCCAGACGTTTTAATTTACGAAAAAATTAGTAATGACTTCGAATTATCTCCGCTTTCTTTAGGCCTTGAATTCAGACTAGATCTGCTTGGCATGATATTCATACTTTTACTAATTTTTTTAAAAATCGTAATTTTATTTTTTTATCGACCCGACATCGAAAAATTTCTCGATGAAAAAAATAACCGCATTTTTTATTCAGTTTTTTTGCTGCACTTATTTTCCCTAATCGGAATTTTCACCACGAATAATTTGTTAAATTTATTTCTATTTCTCGAGATTTATTCCTTCAGTTTTTTTGCAACTCTTTCAATTTCACGAGATGCGGAGTTGCTAAAATTATCCTTCCGTTATTTCTGCCTAAACGCCTCATCATCGCTGCTAATTTTATTTTGCTTCCTCTCAATTTATCTAATTTTTGGCGAGATTAATTTTGATAGAATTGCCGAAAATTTTTCTTTGCTTCCGGATTCAAATAAATGGTTACTAGCCTTAATTTCCGCACTTCTAGCCTTTTCTTTCCTGATTAAATTTTTTCCATTTTGGCTTTATTTTAAAAAGTTAAAAAGCACCAATTTGATCGCGAATTTTTTGGCGATTGATTCGCTTTTCATCAAAACAAATGTTGGGATTTTCTTAGTTTTAAAATTCATTTATTTCTTCTTCGGAAATCACCTGATTTTTGTGAATTTTAATTTCAAGCCAGCTCTGCTTTTCCTTGCGATTTCTTTGATTTTTTACAGCTCAGTAAAACTCTATCAGCAAAAACATCTCAAGCTCATCGCAACTTATTTTTGCCTTAACAATCTTGGCTTTATCTTCGCCTGTATTGCTTTGCAGACGATCGAATCTATCCAAGCTTTGTTCTTTTATTTGTTAAATTTTAGCTTGGTAAATTTGCTGATTTTTATTTTTGCCAGCTTT
>CAINKA010000067.1 GCA_903849835.1 uncultured Alphaproteobacteria bacterium | reverse complement strand
GCTGGAAACCAATCAAATAAAGGGTTGGTTTCTAATGACGGTCATTAGGAATTTGGGGTAATGACGGATCTGGGTTAATTTTAATCGTTACCTACCACGTTAAAAAATTTTTGCAGGACAGTGCGAAGAAAAATAATGGTAAAATTTTGCGAAATTCGCACTAGCCTTAAAGCATTGAATTTACTGGCTTAAGGAGTGATTTTTTAAAAAGTCGCCTCGAGGCGACTTTTTATTTTTCTTCTATCAAAAAACTTCCGCCCACAAAAAAACCTCGCCCAGAAAAAAATTTCTGACGAGGTTTTTTTGTTAAAATTACAATTCAAAAAACTTGGCTAGCCATAAAGAACGTAGCCATGATTCCTCACCGTCTGCAAATAATGTGGTTGTTTCGGATTGGCTTCGAGTTTTTTTCTGAGCCTTGTGATTTGCACGTCGATGCTTCTGTCGTCAATGCCGCCGCAGAGGGAGGAGAGTTTTTCGCGGCTGACTGCAGTGCCTTTTTCTTTGCACAAAATGTTTAAAATTTTTGCTTCAGAGTCGGTGATGTGGATAAATTCTTCGCCTTTTTTCAAGCGTGATTCGGCGAGATTGAAAGTGAATTCGCCGAAGCGGCAGACGTTTTTTGGATCAGAAACTACGCTCATTCTTTTCAAAATATTATTGATGCGCAGCAGTAATTCTTTGGGCTCAAAAGGTTTTTGCAAATAGTCGTCGGCGCCGGCCTCTAGGCCTTTGATGCGGTCGTCAAATTCGCCGCGGGCGGTGAGCATTACGATTGGAATTCGGGAATTTTTGCGAACAGAATTTGTGAATTCGACGCCATTTTCATTCGGCATCATTACGTCGACGATCAGTAAATCGAACAGAGTTTCCTGCATTAATTTGCGCGCTTCTTCGGTGTCTTTGGCGAGAGAAACGTTAAAACCATTCTCGTCGAGGAAGCGTCCGAGTAGGGTGCGAAGACGCGTGTCGTCGTCAATTACGAGGAGGTGATGGAGTTTTTTAGTCATAAAATTTTGTGTTTATTTTTTATTAAATTCGATGTCACCCTGAGCCTGTCGAAGGGTGATTCATGTCCGAAACCAGAATCATGCTTCGACAGGCTCAGCATGACTTTTTGAGCTAGCATGACTTTTTGAGCTAGCATGACTTTTGGGCTAAAATTGGGCTAAAAATTTTTTACAATCTCATCAAACTTTTTCATCTTCGTCAAAAGTTTTTCGAGACTATCCAAGCGCACCATGCAAGGCCCGTCAGATGGCGCATTGTCTGGATCTTGATGCACTTCCATGAAAACCGCAGCAACGCCGACAGCAACTGCGGCACAGGCTAAAGTTTCAACGAATTCGCGTTGGCCGCCACTGGCGCCGCCGAGCCCTCCGGGTTGTTGCACTGAATGGGTAGCATCAAAAACAACTGGGCAGCCGGTCTTGGCCATGATTGGGAGAGCGCGCATGTCGGAGACGAGGGTGTTGTAGCCGAAGCTAACTCCGCGTTCAGTCAGCATCACATTTTGATTTCCGAAGTGATCCATTTTTTTGACAATATTTGCCGCATCCCACGGCGCCAAAAATTGGCCTTTTTTGATGTTAATTACCTTGCCACTTTTTGCGGCAGCTTCGAGCAAATCAGTCTGGCGACAGAGGAATGCCGGCACTTGCAAGATGTCGACCTCGTCGCGTTTTCCCAAAATTTCGCAATGTTTTTCGCTGTGAATGTCGGTGATTATTGGGCAGCCAAATTGTTTTTTTACGGCGGCGAAAATTGGTAAAGTTTTTTCTAAACCAGCGCCGCGCTCCCCGCCAATGCTGGATCGATTCGCTTTGTCGAAAGATGATTTGTAGATAAAATTTATCCCGAGTCGGTCGCAAATTTCTTTGATATTTCCGGCGATCATCAAGCTGTGTTCGAGAGATTCAGTCTGGCATGGACCCGCGATTAGCGTGAATGGAAGGTTGTTTGCGATTTTGATATTTTTGACGGAAATGATGCGCATTTTATTTTTGTTAATTAAAAAAATTGGAATTATTTAAGCGGACGTAAGTAAGTCCCGCCGCATCAAATTTCAAATTAAATTCTTGTAAAAAATGCTAGCCAAGCCAATCAATCTGATCCTCGTTTACATCGTTACGATTTTTAACATCGTGGTTTTATCCGCACCAGTATTGGCTGCAATCGTTCCCTTCGCTCATTTTAAAAATCACACAATCACCATTGAAAGTGGCGTTTTTCAAAATTTAAAATTTGCGATTCTGCTGCTGCTCTTCGTCGTGAGCTTTTTGATGTTGGTTTATTTGGTGTTGGATTTTCTTTTTGGATTCTCGGTTAGGTCATCACTCAAAGGCTGCACGCGCTACGAAAAAATAAAAGATTACGATTTTTTAGCAGGAATTTTTGATCAGGTAAAAAATAAATTCGGCGAAAAATCGGTGAAGCTTTACGTTAAAAATTCCGACGAAATAAACGCTTTTGCGATCAGCAGTTTAGGAAGTAGGGCGATTGTTTTGACGCGCGGTTTAATCAATCACTACCTAGTCGAATGCCCTGATCCGAAAAATTTTCTAGGAGCTTTGCGAAGCATTGTTGGGCATGAAATGTCTCACTTAATCAACAAGGATTTTTTGCCAGCTTTTTTGATCATCACCAACCAAAGAATCACAAATTTAGTCTCAAATATTTTGCATGTAATTTTTAATTTAGGAACTCGAGTGGTAAGTATGACGCCTTACGGCGGAAGGTTTATGGCGCGAACAATGTCCGACATTTATTTTCTTTTGAACTTCGTAATCACCTCTTTCAATCGCTTCGTAGTTTACAATATTTACGAATTTTTACGTCGCTTTGTTTCGCGTTCGATCGAATATCGTTGCGACCGCCAATCCGCTAAGGCATTCGGTGGACAGAACATGGCATTGGCTTTGTCGATGCTTGGTGAAAGTGGATATTTCACGCTTTTTTCAACTCATCCAGCGACCAGAGCGAGAATTAAAAAAGTCGAAAATGTTAAAATATCTGACTCGATTGTTAGGGCGGGATTTTTTGATTCTCTGTCGAATTATTTTTCTCTGATGTTTTTAGTCGTTATCTGCTTGAACTTGGCGAAGCAAGCCCATGTTGATCTGATGGTGCGAGAATATATTCGCAATCATGAAACAATTAATCGCAAGTTGGGAATTTTATGGCGTTTAGTCAGCAAGTTTTTTTAATTTTCTCGGATGAAAAATTTCTCAACGCTTTCCGAATTAATTTCATTTCAAGCCAGCAATTTTAGCAATCCGCGCGCTTTTAATTTCAAAGAAAAAAATCAGTTACGATCATTTTCCAATCAAGAATTTCTAGAAAAAACTTTTCATTTTGCTTGCGGTTTGCGGGAAATTGGTTTGCAAAAAAATCAAACAATCGCCAATTGTTCTTACCAAAATCCAATTTGGTTAATAGTTGATTTAGGCGCGATTTTAGCGGGTGCGGTGACTGTTCCGATCTTCCACAATATCTCGAAAGAAAATCTATTTTACGAAATCGAAGATGCAGATGTGAAATATATTTTCACCGACAACGCTGAAATTTTTTCTGAAATAAAAAGCAGAAATTTAAATTTAAAAATCATCACTTACGGATTCGAAAATGAATCTGCGATTAGCTTTGAAGGCTTGATTTTGCTGGGTAAAAAAGCTGCTGATGAAAAAAAATATGACCTCGATTCATTCCTAAAAATTAATCAGCCTCACGATTTAGCGACGATAATTTACACTTCAGGAAGTACGGGAAGGCCGAAGGGCGTTGAGTTGACGCATCAAAATTTAGTTTCGCAAATTAAGGCTACGGCAGAATGTTTTCCGCTGAACTCGCAAGATGTCGCATTATCTTTTTTGCCGCTCGCCCATATTTTTGAACGCATGGTGATGATGTTTTACATTTCGCAAGGTATCTCAATTTACTTTGCGGATGATGTAAAAAACGTTGGAAATATTTTGCGCGAAACTCATCCGAGCCTGATGACCACTGTTCCCAGAGTGTTAGAAAAAGTTTTTGCAAAAATTAAAGAAGGGATTGACTCAGCAAGTTTGGTGAAAAAATTTTTGGGGAAAAAAGCTTTTCAACGTGCGTTAGAAAAAGATCCGACCGCACAAAAAAGTCTACTCGATAACATCTTCGATCGCCTAATTTACAAAAAATTTCGTGAGTCACTTGGTGGAAATATCAAAATGATCATCTGCGGTGGAGCGGCACTGTCACTGGACTTAGAGCGCTTTTACAAAAATATCGGAATCGATTTATTTTGCGGATACGGCATGACGGAAGGCTCGCCAGTTTTGGCGGTGAATTGCGCTAAGGCGCAAAAATTCGGAACTGTTGGAAAAGCATTTCCTGCTGTTGAGTTACGAATCGCAAATGATGGCGAGCTGTTAGCGCGAGGCCCAAACATCATGCTGGGCTATCACTGCAAGCCGGAAAAAACTGCGGAAGTTATTGAAAATGGTTGGCTAAAAACTGGAGATTTGGCGCAAATTGACGAGCAAGGTTTTGTAAAAATTGTCGGCCGCAAAAAAGAAATTTTTAAAAATTCGAACGGAAAATATGTTGCTCCGGTGCCGCTAGAACAAAGCTTGGTGCAGAAGTTAGGATTTTTACTAGGCGCGATTGTGATTGCTGAAGGCAGAAAATTTACCTCTGCAATTTTATTCCCAGAATTTGAAATTCTAAAAAAATTCAAAACAAAATTTAATTTTTCTGGAAGCGATGAAGAGTTTTTGAAATCAGAAATTTTACAAAATTTTGTTGAAGAGGCGATTCAAAAAATTAATCAAAATTTAGATCACTGGGAGCAAATCCAGAAATTCCACATCGCCACAACGCCAATATCCATCGAGTCCGGCGAGATCACGCCTTCGATGAAGTTAAAAAGAAATTTGCTGGAAGAGAAATATAAAAATGTGATTGATGGGTTTTATTGATGTGGGTGGATGCGTGTTTGTCGGCGGGCTGGCACACAAGGCCAGCCCCTACGGTGATTTGTGGTGTTGTAGGGGCGACCCTCATGGTCGCCCGAAATGCGAATGTTAAACTCAAAACCGAATTCCCTGATCAACTGGCCGACACGCGGGTCGGCCACTACGGGTGGTTTGTGGTTTCAATGAATTGTGGTGTTGTAGGGGCGGACCCATGTGTCCGCCCGCAGGCTGGCACAAGGCCAAACCACTACGGTGATTGTAGGGGCGACCCTTATGGTCGCCCGCCAAAACCTAGTTCAAAATGATGTTATATTTCTTCGACAAGTAGGAATTTATGTCGGTGATTTCGGAATATTTTAGCGCGCGATCGAAGATTATAATTTCTGAAATTAATCCAGAAAATGGCATGGTGTTGCTGACGGGATGAGCGCCGATTACGAATTGTGTTGTCATGATGTTAAGGTCGGAATATGTGCCGGCCCCAAGATCTCCGCCACCTCCCGTTGTTCCAACCACGGCAGTGTTGCTGTTTCTAAAAATCGAAATGTTGTTCGAGAAGTCGTTATTCACTTTGAGAATCGTAATGTAGGGAGTGCCTTTTGAAATTGTTGAAGAGAGGTAAAAGTTATTGTCGTTGCCGTAAAATCCGAGATAGTCATCGGCTTTAACTTGGATTGATCCGAGCCTGTGACTGTCTGTGGTGTCGCCTCCTTGCGACACAACCATTCTGGCTGCAGAGCTAGCTGAGTTGGCATATTTCCAAACTACGACAATCGTGTAATTGTCGTCGCCCGCCGCAATTGGAAGCGTGGTTGAGTTGGTTAAAAAATCATTCGATCCGTCGAAATTAAGCGACGGTATTCCGCCTATTCCAGCTGCCAAATAAGTTGGCCTGCTGCCATCGGTTGATTGTGCAAGATCCACTCTCGGATTTGTTTGCGGATTTGAGTCTCTCCAAAGCGAAATTTTATCGCCGTCATTTGGTTCAGAGCCATTTGTTGAGCTTGTGATATTTCTATCCGCCGTTGTTTCGAGCCAAGTTGTGATTCCTGGTATGGAATTTACCCCAGAGCTTTGGGTTATTGTTTGCCCTGTTCGAAGCTTGAATCCGTAAATCAATCGGGAGGATTGAGTCATGCCGCCGATCAAGAGGCCGATCACTAAAATCACGATTGAAAGTTCAATTAAAGAGAAGGCTGAAGGATGTTTTTTTGTCATGATAAAATTTCCGAAATGGAGTTGGTAATTTTTTGGAGCTCGGTTTTTTTTATGTTCAGAGCTGGCATGGTGTAAATGCAATTTTCAAATGGTCGTAAAAAAATTCCAGTTTCAATAAATTTTTTACGTAGAGCCAAGATTTTATTTCGATCTGCGTCAATCTCGATCACACCAATTGCGCCAAGCACTCGAACATCTCTCACATTTTTTTTCTTGCGACATTTTTCGAGTTCTTTTTTTAGAAAACTTTCATCGCTTAAAACTTTTTCTGCGTAATTTTCTGTTTCGAATAAATCGAGTGAAGCGTTCGCAGCGGCGCAGGCCAAAGGATTTCCCATGAAAGTTGGTCCGTGCATCAAAGCTGATTCGAGGGAATTTCCGAGGAATTTTTTGAAGATTTCTTTTGAAGTCAAAGTGGCGGCAAGCGTCATCATGCCACCCGTCAGAGCTTTTCCTAAAATTAAAATGTCAGGTTTTATTTTGGCGTGATTAATCGCGAATTTTTTTCCTGTGCGAAAAAATCCAACCGCGCATTCATCGGCGATGAAAAGAATTTTATGTTTTTTCGCGATGTTAAAAATTTCTTTTAAAATTTCTGCGCTGTGAAATTGCATGCCACCAGCGCATTGAGCGAGAGGTTCGATAAAAATTCCGGCGAGAATTTTTTTATTTTTTTTGACGAATTCCTCAAATTTATTCAGATCATTTTTATTTTTTGGAAGATCGAGAGAGAAGTTTTTCAGTAAAATTTTCTGAAATTTTTTATGCATGCCGGAAGTTAAATCAGCCAAAGACATTGCGCCCGTAGTGTCGCCGTGATATGAATTTTTGAAGGAAATAAATTTTATTTTTTGTGACTCGCCGGAATTAATGTGAAATTGCCACGCCATTTTCATCGCAACTTCAACTGCGGTTGATCCCGAATCAGAAAAAAATACGTGATCCATTTCGCTGAATTTGCACAATCTGTGAGCGAGTTTGTAGGTTTGATCATTGGCAAATCCGGCGAGCATTACGTGAGATAAAATTTTTGCCTGACGAGTAATTTCTGAAACGAGGTGAGGGTGGTTGTAACCATGCGCGACACTCCACCACGAGCTAATGCCGTCGATCAAAATCCTACCATCTTTGAGAAAAATTTTTGAGCCTTTTGCGGTTTTGATTTCGAGTTGGGGGAGGTGGTTTTGCATTTGGGTGTAGGGGAGCCAGAGGCGCTGTGCACCTAGTCGTAAGTCGTTAGGCGTGAGGCGTGAGGTGGTCATTTTTTTTCTGCTAATTTTGTCCAATAATTTTCTGGGAAGCGTTCGACTAATTGTTCTTGAGCTTTAGTTGCTTCTTCTTTTAGGCCAACTTTGCGATAAATTTCGGTCAGGCGGAAATATGCTTCGGGCACTTGATTGGTCTGGCGGTAGCGCTCCACCACATCGCTAAAATTATTGATTGCGCCGACATAATTTTGATTTCGAATTTGATAGCGACCGATCGACATTTTTGCGCCGGCTAAATGTTCGTCGACAAATTCTAATTTTTCTTTCGCATCAGCTGTGTAATCGCTGTTTGGAAAGCGCGCCACTAATTCACGAAAAGTAAAAGAGGCTTGTTGAGTGTGATCCTGTGCACTTTCGATAATTGGGATTTGGTTGTAGTAAGACAGGCCTTTCATGTAGAGCGCGTAGGGCACATATTCGCTGTTCGGATTCAGTCGTAAAAAATCTTCCGCAACTGAAAGTAATTTGGTGTAATCTTCATCCTTGTATCGAGCGTAGATCGCCATGGTTTGCGCCTTCGCAGCCCATTTTGAAAAAGGAAAATCATCGTCAATTTTTTCAAATCCAGTTGCTGCTTCGGAGTAATTTCTCTTCTTCAAAAGCTTCATCGCTTTCGTGTAAGAAATTTCTGCGTCAGTTTTTTCATCTTTCTTGGAGCAAGAGAGGAGTAGGGATGGGATTAGTAGGAGAAGGAAGATTTTTTTCATAATTTTTATTTATGTTCTGCGCTGATCGCGTCCTCAATGTCATGCTGAGCTTGTCGAAGCATGATTCTAGG
>CAINKA010000066.1 GCA_903849835.1 uncultured Alphaproteobacteria bacterium | reverse complement strand
GCTCAGCATGACATTGAGCTCAGCATGACATTGAGCTCAGCATGACATTGAGCTCAGCATGACATTGAGCTCAGCATGACATTGAGAGCGCATCATCCGATAAATTTCTAAAATTAAAATGACTAACAAATCCTTCCGCTACGCTGCCTTCGCTCTTCAAATTTTAGAAAAACTTCTTGGATCAAAGTTTTCAGTTAATGGAATTGAAAGACTTCCCAGTCATCCGGTGATGTTCGTCGCAAATCATTTTACGCGCGCTGAAACTTTTTTTATTCCCTACCTCATTTACAAACACACAGGTCGCCAAGTTAGGTGTTTGGCCGATGCTAGCCTTTATCATGGAGCTTTGGGGAAGTTTTTGGAATCGGTGGGAACCATCTCAACCAAGCATAAAAATCGCGATAATGTCATCCTGAAAGATCTCATCAGCGGTGATTACGATTGGATGATTTATCCGGAAGGAAGCATGATGAAAAGTAAGGAAATAAAAAATGAGCAAGGGTTCATCAATTACACACCATATCGCGTCGGACCAGTGAGGACGGGCGCTGCAGTGCTTGCGCTGAAGTCCGAAATTTATCGACGCGATTTAGTCGAGGCTTTCGAAAAAAATAAAACAGAAATTTTAAAAAATTTTCGTGAATCGATTGGCGTTGAATATCAAGATTTTTTGAAAGACATCGAAACCAACATCGTGCCGCTCAACATCACCTACTACCCGCTTCGTCCGGGAATTAATTCAATTCAAAAATTAGTTGCGAGATTGATTAAAAAAGTTCCGAAGCAACTTTCAGAAGAGTTGGAAATCGAGGGAAATTTATTGCTCGGTGCTGAAATTAATGTGAATTTTGGTGATCCGATAAATCTCGGCGAATACGTCAAATCAACGCGCAACATGGTTTCGCAAATTCCAATCATCAAGAGTGAAACGAAAACTAATTTGATTTTGCGCTATTTAAAAAATCGCCTGACGAATGATTTTATGGCGAGAGTTTATTCCGATATTCAAATAAATTTGGATCACATTTTCAGTGCGATTTTGCAGCAAACTTTGGAATCTGAAATGGAAATCAATCGCTTGAAAAGGTTGATTTATCTATCTGCAGTGATGATTCAAAAAACTGGAAAATATCGAATCAATCACAGCATTTTTGAGGAAAATTTATTCAAAATTTTTATCGATGAAGCTCACGAAGAATTTGACAGCGTTTTTGAATTAGCAAAAAATCAAGGATTGATCGAGGAAATAAACGGCGAAAAAATTAGGATAAAAAAAGAGGCGTTAGAAAAAAAATATGACTTCCACGAAATCAGGCTGGAGAACTCTTTACAGGTTATTTTAAACGAATTTTCTTTGCTCGATGTTGCGAATGATATCATCAAAAGAAACGTAAAAATTTCTGACGATGAGTTGCGCAAAAAAGTTTTTTTTGAAATTTATCAGCGCGATTTGGAAATTTTTAATTCCGATTACCAAATTTATTTTGATGAAAAATTCTCGAAGCCAAAATCTGTTGGAGCCCCGTTTTTCCTTGATGCGCAAGATGGGGTCGGAATTTTAATTTCGCACGGTTACAAATCCGCGCCGCAAGAAGTTGCAGAATTGTCGCAATTTTTAAACGCGCTCGGTTTCAAAATTTATGCAACGAGATTGAAGGGGCACGGAACTGCGCCGGTGAATCTAAAAGATGTGAGTTGGGAAGACTGGTATTACAGCTTTCAACGCGGTTACGCAGCGCTGCAAAATATCTGCTCAAAAATTATTCTAATCGGATTTTCAACTGGAGGTTTGCTCGGTTTGCTTTCATGTGCGAGAAAAAATTCAGCAAAAAAACTATGCGGAATAGTTTCGATAAATGCAGCTTTGCAACTTCGCGACATCAAATCTCACATGGTTCCTAGCATCAATGTTTGGAACGAAATGTTGGAAAAACTTCACATTGAAAAAGGTAAATTCGAATATGTGGATGACCAGCCTGAGAACCCTGAAATCAACTATAGCCGCAACTATTTGAAAGCAGTTGAGCAGCTCGAAAAATTAATGCATATTTGCGAAAAAAATCTTTCAAAAATTTTTACTGAAGCTTTAATTATTCAGAGCGATAAAGATCCTGTAGTGAACCCAGTTAGCGGAAAAATAATTTACGAAAAAATCCATTCGGCGGAAAAAACTTTGTCCGAATTAAATTTTTCAAATCACGTGATCATCAAAGGAGACAGGAGAGACGAGGTTTTTGAAGTAATTAGAAAATTTTTGGTAAAAATAATTCCCAAGTCATGAAATCCAAAATCGAAAAAAAGCCAGATCCGAATGTCGATCATGACGACGATGAAGATAGTTCGGAAGTTGCTGCCGGTGGTGCGTCAATCGCTACTGGTAAAAAAAGCAAGATGACGATCATTGTGGCTTCTTCGGTTTTGATCACGACCGTTCTCTACATTTTATTTTTTAAGAGCGAGCCAGCGAAGAAGGAAAATCTTGAAGAAGTTGTTCCGTCAAAGTCTTCTAAAATTGCCCCAAGCGAAACTGGAAAATCATCATTCGAACTCGCTAAGCCGGAAGAAAAATCAAAAGATGAAGTTGAATTGCTCGCAAAGCCAGCGGCTCCAGAAGTTCCAACTTTGCCAGAGCTTCCAGCTGGCGCTAGCCTTGCACCGCAAGATCAAGTTTTGGTTCCGAATCAGCAGCAGCCGGCGGCGCAGCAAGCACAACAGCAAGTGCAGCAACAAGTGCAACAGCAAGTGCAGCAAAATCCTTTAGACCCTCTAGCGCCAGCAGCGCCTTTTGCTCCACCAGCGCAACCAATGCCACAAGCTCCGTTGGCAACATTACTTTTGCCACCAGTTCAGCAAGAGCAGCAAATGCAGCAGCAGATGCAACAACAAGCGCAACAGCAACAAAAAAAGAGAGAATTAGACCCGCGTTATTCCCCAATCATCGTCTTCTCCGGAACCGCAGCGGGCACGCCAAGTCGTGGCGTCGGCTACGAAAAAAATATCGTAAAATTGAAGGAAGATTCGATCGACGAGCTAAAAACAACGGCGACAAAAGTTACGGCAACAATCATCAAAGACCGTGTTCACATGATCGCGCAGGGTAAATTGCTGACGGCAGTTTTGGAAACCGCGATCCATACAGAAATCCCGGGATCAGTGCGCGCAGTGGTTAGTCGCGACGTTTACGGCGAAGCTGGAAATGACGTTTTAATTCCAAGAGGCTCGAGATTATTTGGAGCCTACACCAGCAAAATCACCAGAGGCCAAGCCAGAGTTGAGATTGGCTGGACGCGCTTAATTCGCCCAGATGGCGTTGATCTTGCGATCAGCTTCAAAGCATCGGATCAATTCGGAAGAGCGGGAATCGGCGGCGAGGTCGATAACAAATACGGAGCGATCATCACCAACTCAATGCTGACAAGCATTTTGGCGGTAGGAAGCGTCGCCGCGGTGCAAAAATTAATCAACAATGACAGCCAGACAACGACTACAACAAACCCAACTCAAGGCTCAGTGACAACAAGCGGCAATGCAACAAACCAAGCTCTTGCGGGAGTTAGCAAAACAATCATCGACACAGTTGGTCAAATCATCGGAAGCACAATCGACCTCACGCCCGTCATTCGAATTCCACAAGGCACAAAAATTACAGTCATCGTGAACGCGGACATCAACGTTCCTTCGATGAGCAATAAGTAATTTTAGATTTAGGATTTTAGATTTTAGATTTGAGGGTTGGTTTAAAATCTAAAATCTAAAATCTAAAATCCCTCCAATCCCCCAAATGTCCAAAAAACTAATCAACCTCCATCTCATTTCCGACTCCACAGGCGAAACTCTGAGCTCGGTTGCGCGCGCGGTTTTATCGCAGTTTGAAGGCGTGGAATCGAATGATTTTATTTGGCCGCTTGTCAGAACCGAACCGCAACTTGAAAGAGTGATCGAATCAATTTCGAAAGATCCTGGAGTCGTGATGTATACGATTTTGCATGACGATCTCATCGAGTCGCTGAAAAAAAAATGTTACGAAATGCAAATTCCATGCATTCCAGTTTTGTCGCATATCATCGCAGAATTTTCCAATTATCTCGGCATGAATATCAGTCACACAATTGGTCGCCAACATTTGCTCGATGGCGAATATTTTTCGCGAGTCGAGGCCATCAGCTATACAATCACGCATGATGACGGGCAATCGAGTTGGGATTTATACGATGCTGATATCGTGATTGTTGGAGTCTCTCGCACGTCAAAATCACCAACTTCGGTTTATCTTTCTTGTCGTGGATACAAGACGGCAAATATTCCATTTGTTTCGCTCGAAACAATTCCGGAAACGATTTACGATTTGAAAAAACCTTTGATCGTCGGGCTCGTAATTAATCCGGAAAAATTGGTGCAAATAAGGCAGACGCGCTTAGTTTCTTTGGGGCATGAAACCGGAAGTGATTACATCGATCTTGAGTCGATAAAAGCTGAAGTTGCAGAATCAAGAAAGCTATTCGCCAAGCTAAATTGCCCAGTAATTGACGTCACAAAAAGATCCGTCGAAGAAACCGCCGCAAAAATTATCCAACTAGCGCAAGAGAAAAAAATAACTTCCAAAAAATTATAAAACATGGCTAAGCGCACTATTTTGATCGTCGACGATGAACCAACGCAGAGTAAGGTTCTCAGCAAATTTATTGAAGAGTTAGATCACAATTATCTCGTGATGAGCAGCGGGATGGAGGTCGTTGATTTTTTTATGAATAAAAAAGTCATCAAAGGAATTTCTTGTCATGATGTTGACGTGATGCTGCTAGATCTTTCGATGCCTGATTTGGATGGTTTGACTGTGCTCAAACAAATTTCTCCGATCAAGGGCGACATGCAAGTCATCGTCCTCACTGCCAACAAAGACGCGTCTCTCACCGTTGCTGCAATTAATTACGGTGCGATTGATTACATCGTGAAAGGTGATAAGGATATTTTTGTTCGCGTTTCGGCTTCAATCAACAATGCGATCGAAAAGAAAAATTTGAAATATCAGGTCTCGCACCTTGTCAGAAAAGGAAGAGATCAAGTTGCGTTTTCTGACATTATCGGACAAAGCGAACAAATTTCTAACTCGATCAAGTTAGCAAAAAAAGCGATCAACTCGACAATTCCAATTTTGCTTGAAGGTCCAAGTGGATGTGGAAAAGAGTTGCTAGCCCGCGCAATTCATGGCTCCAGCCCAAGATCAGGAAAGCCATTCATCATGGTTGAATGCGATGCTTTAAAAAGTGCAAATGCTGAAGAAGATCTGTTCGGATCAGAGAAGCCGCTATCTGACGGCATGGTAAAAAATATCGGAAAATTTCGTGAAGCCAATAACGGCACGATTCTTTTGGAAAAAATCGACACTTTGCGTTCCGATCTTCAAATGAAACTTTTGCGATTCATGCAAGAAGGAGAATTTATTCCCGTCTCCGGAAAAGATCCGGTTCGAGTCAATGTTCGCATCATCTCGTCAACTACTCGTGATTTAGAAAAATTAGTTGCAGCAAAAAAATTTCGTGAAGATTTGCGTTACAGAATCGCAGCTTTCCCAATTCCAGTTCCAGCTTTGAAAGATCGCGGCGAAGAAGACATAAAATTTCTTGCTGAAAATTTTTGTCGCGATTTCAGCGTCAACGAAAATAAAAAAATAAAATCGATCAGCTCTGACGCGCTCTATCTGCTCTACAACTACGATTGGGAGGATAATGTTCGCCAGCTAAAAAATTCAATTTTCCGCGCAGTAGTGCTTTGCGATGGTGATTTTTTAAAGCCCGAACATTTCCCGCAATTGCTCAATAAAGAAAATAACAGTCTCACAAAAGCAAAAGCGGCTATCAAAAAAAATTCAGACATTAACAGTGAATTGATCGATATTTTTGATGATGAAGGAAAGTGCAAAACGATCGATGCGATCGAAGAAGAAATCATCAAAAGACTTGTCGACATTTACAACGGAAACCTGTCCGAAGTGGCTAAACAGTTGGATATTGGAAGATCAACAATTTACCGCAAACTCAAAATTTTAAACGAAGATGAGAAAAGTTAAGACCGCAGTTTTTCCGGTTGGCGGATTAGGAACACGTTTTTTGCCGGCGACAAAATCAATGCCGAAAGAAATGTTGCCGATCGCAAATAAACCAATCATCCAATATGCCTATGAAGAGGCTAGGGAAGCCGGAATCGAGAAATTCATCTTTGTCACGGGACGTAATAAAAACGCCATCAATAATCACTTCGATCACGCTTACGAATTAGAATCGAAGCTCGATGAAAGAAATAAATCGCAAGAATTAAATCAAGTTATGGGCTGGCTGCCAGAGGCTGGGCAGGTTGCTTTCGTGCGCCAGCAAAAACCTCTTGGACTTGGTCACGCAATTTGGTGCGCGCGAAATTTTATCGCTCACGATGAATCATTCGTCGTGATTCTTGCGGATGAAATGATGATGCAAAGCAAAGATAGAAAAAGAAATTTTTTGGGCGAAATGATTGATCTCTACGAAAAAAAAGAGGAGCGAGCAAGTGTTGTGGCTGTTGGTGAAATCGAAATTAAAGATTCCAACAAATACGGAATTATTGCCGTTGAAGATGAAGAAAAAATTACCGATATGGTTGAAAAGCCAAAGCCAGATGTGGCTCCGTCGAATTTAGCAATTACCGGTCGCTACATTCTCCAGCCAGAAATTTTCGAATATTTGTCGAAGTTCGAAATTGGCTCCGGCGGTGAAATTCAACTCACCGATGCGATGAAAGCGATGTGCAAACAACATCCATTTTACTACAAAAAAATTGACGAAGTTCGTTTCGATTGCGGTAATGTTTTAGGCTATCTCGAAGCCAATATCGCCTTCGCCTTGCGTGACGAAAAAATTACTTCTGACGTAAAAAAAATCCTTAAAAAATATTCAAACTAATGGGAATTTTTGGTAGATTGGGTGACGGTTTTAGTAAGCTAGATTCATCTTTTCTTCTAAATTATCAGGTGACGTAAAATCATTTTTTAGAAGTCTGTAACTACTCATTTTCAAAATCATGAAAACAGCAATCGTCTTCCCCGGTCAAGGTTCGCAAGCAGTTGGAATGGGAAAAGATCTCTTCGAAAACTTTTCCTCAGCGCGCGAAGTTTTTAAAAAAGTTGATGATATTTTGGCGCTTAATCTTTCGAAAATAATGTTTGAAGGGCCAAGCGAAGAGCTTACTAAAACAGAAAATACCCAGCCAGCTTTGATGGCCGTTTCAATTGCACTCATAACGGTTTTGGAAAAAGAATTTGGAAAAAAATTTGAAGATCTTTGCACTTTCACTGCAGGACATTCTCTCGGAGAATATTCCGCTCTCTGTGCTGCAAAAGCGATCAGCCTTGAAGAGACGGCAAAACTTTTACAAGTTCGTGGGCGTGAAATGGCGAAGTGTGGCGAAAAAACCCAAGGCGCGATGGCGGCAATTTTAGGAGTTGAAATTTCCGTTGCCGAAGAAATCGCGCGTGAGGCTGCGCAAGGTGATGTTTGTCAAATCGCGAATGATAATTCTGTCGGACAAATTGTGATTTCTGGCTCAAAAATCGCGATTGATCGTGCGATTGAAATTGCAAAAGGAAAGGGCGCGAAGCGCGCTATTGCTCTTCCAGTGAGTGGTGCTTTTCATTCTGATTTGATGATCGATGCGCAAAATGAAATGAAAATTGCGCTAGCAAAAGCAGAAATAAAATCGCCGATCGTTCCTGTCGTCGCGAATGTCACTGCGAATATTGTCACCGATCCAAATCAAATTCGTGATTTATTAGCGAAGCAAATTACCGGATCAGTGAAATGGCGCGAAACTATGCTATTTCTAGCTTCGCAAGGTGTAGAAGAGATTGTTGAAATTGGTTCTGGAAAAGTTTTGGCGGGATTGGTCGGAAGGACTTGTCCAAATTTAAAATCAAAATCGATTCAAAATTTTGCGGACCTGAAAGTTTTTTTGGGATAATTATTTTATCCTTTTTTCTACAATTTGGTAAATTGTCAGCAAAATATAAACGCTGGTAAAGCCATCTAAAAACCCGAGACATAAACCAATAATTGCACCATTGATGTTGATGGTGTAAATCACGTAAATACTTCTAACAACTTCTAGAAAGGCTGCAGCGTAGCTTCCGCTATAGTAGCAAAGCAGAGTTAAAATAAAAATTACCGATCCCAAAAAAATTCCAGCTGCTAATGCTGCAGATTTTTTTTGATGGTTTGTCATTTTAATTTTTGAGAAAAGTGGTGGAGATAAGGAGGCTCGAACTCCTGACCCCCTGCTTGCAAAGCAGGTGCTCTACCAACTGAGCTATATCCCCAAACAAGGCCGCGGAAAATAGGAACGAAGATCAAATAGTCAAAATAATTTATGAAAAAAATAACTCAGAAAAATTTCAAAAAAGCCTTCAGTTTGATTGAGCTTTCAATCGTGATTGTAATCGTCTCGATCATGATCACGGGAGTGCTCTCCGTCTCGATTAGCAGCGTCAATAATGCGAAAATAAAAACCACGAATGATCGCATGAAAGAGGTCTATAAAGCGATGGGAAATTTTTTGCTGGTTAATAAAAGGCTGCCTTGTCCTGCGGCGATTACGAAAGTCAAAAGCGTTGATTCTGATTACGGCGCTGAAGTTGGAGGTGGTACAGGATGTTCTGGGGCGGGGGTTTATCAATCAACAACTGTTAGCACTTTGGTTTACGGAATGATTCCCGTCAGAGCTCTAGGGCTTGCAAATGACATGGCGGAAGATGGGTTTGAAAGTAAATTCACCTACATCGTCGACAAAGACATGACGAACACTTTCGAAGCCTCTCCAACTCTTGGCAACGCAACTTTTTCTACCGGAACCTACACTTCAATTTTGACAATCAATGACAAGCCGGGAGGTGTGACGCAAGCAGTTACCGCTGATGCAATCATGGCATTGATCAGTCACGGTGCGAATAAGTCGGGAGCCTTCAACGCCAACTCTTCCACGCAAAATACTCGTTCAGCAAATGATGATGAAATGGAAAATGACGCGACAACTTTCGATAATGCTCCAACGCCAAAAACCGCAGTTTTTAATGCAACAATAATTTCTTCATCAGCTGATAGTGACGTGTTTGACGACATTGTTTTTTTCAAACGCAGAAATGATTTTGTTCAAGATTTTAACGGGATGTTTTTGATTCCTTGCGAAGGTGATACGGATACTGGAAGTTTCACCGCTAACACATCGGATGTTTATTATTATCAAGTTGTGACCAGTGGTTCTGGATGTACACCTCCAGCGGTTCGTAGCAGAAAGTGCGAGGCTTATGGAAGCTGGAGCATCATCAATGATTCCTGTATTTGATTTTGAGATGTTGCGTTGAATGAGCAGTGTCATGCTGAGCCTGTCGAAGCATGATTCAGGCTTCAGTGCCAAGAGTCATGCT
>CAINKA010000065.1 GCA_903849835.1 uncultured Alphaproteobacteria bacterium | reverse complement strand
GTGCCCAGAATCATGCTTCGACAAGCTCAGCATGACATTTTTCAAAATTCAGCAAACATTTTTAGATCAGCCTTAAATTCCCATAATCCACATCGCGGTGATATTTCCGCTTCGTAATCGCGAGGATTAATCCGAAACAAATCGCCATCGAAATCATCGACGAACCGCCATAGCTGATGAATGGCAACGTCATTCCTTTTGTCGGAAGCAACTTCAAACTCACTCCAACATTCACAATCACTTGCATCACAAATTGCATCATTAATCCGCATAAAGTTAGGTAGGTGAACATATCCTCTTCATCCAACGCCCGCTTGATTATTCTGGTGATGAGATAGGCAAAAATTATGAGAATTATTGTGCAAGAAATAATTCCATATTCCTCACCAACAACGGCAAAAATAAAATCGGTATGAGCATCGGGAATAAATTTTTTGACCACGCCATTTCCCGGCCCAGTGCCAAAAAATCCTCCATTAACATAGGCATCGATTGATCTTTCCGCCTGATAATTTTTTCCTCCATCAGAACCCAAAAATTTATTGATACGATCTTCGACGTGAGGAAAAGTGAGATAGGCTCCAACCCCGCCACACAAGCCCAAAACAGCGAAGGCGATAAAAAATGGAATCGGCAAACCATAGAGAAAAAGCTGAGCAACCCACAAAACTGACAATGTTAAACTCATCCCAAAATCAGGCTGGAGTAGCAACAAACACAGGATGATAAAAAAAAGTCCGAAAGAAATTCCATATTTCACCTGCCATTTTTCAAAATAAAATTTTTGTAAAATAACGGCGTTAAAAACGATGAAAAATGTTTTTGCGAATTCTGATGGCTGTAGGGTGAATCCTAGAATTGAAATCCATCTTTTTGCACCTTTTGCTTCCGATCCAAAAAGCAAAACTAAAATCAATAAACCAATCGTAGCAGCTATTCCAATGATGGAAAAAATTTTGATTTTTTCGCGATCTAAAAAAGAAATTGCGATCAATAAAAATATTGCGGTAACGGCAAAAATTAATTGTTTCTTGACGAAGAAAAATTTTTCAACATCAATTTTTTTAGCAATCGCCGGACTAGAGCTGGCAATCATCATCGAGCCGAAAATAATAATTCCGAGCACGATTAAAAAATTAATTTTGTCGATATCGATCCACCATTTTTTAAATAAATTTAAGTAACGGCGATCGAAAACACTGTTGGATTTTATGTCCCAGCTGTCCATTTAGATTCAGGATTTAGGATTTTAGATTTAAGATTTGGCATCATTATTTTTAAATCTTAAATCCTAAATCTAAAATCCTAAATCCTTTAAATTTTTCAAACATGACAAAAAAAAACATGAGCGCTTCCAACAAAATGTGGGGCGGGCGTTTTGACTCTCAACCTTCCAACTTGATGCAGGAAATTAATCAGTCGATTACTTTCGATCAAAAGCTCTACAAGCAGGATATTCGCGGCTCCATCGCTCATGCAAAAATGTTAGAAAAAATTAAAATCCTGACAAAAAACGAAGCAGAAAAAATTATTTCTGGCTTGAAAAAAATCGAAAAAGAAATTTCTGACGGAGAATTTATTTTCAGAATCGAGCTCGAAGATATTCACATGAATATCGAATCGCGCTTGAAAGAAATTATTGGCGACACTGCTGGCAAACTGCACACAGCGCGCTCTCGCAATGATCAGGTTGCATTAGATTTAAGACTTTTTGTGCGCGATGAAATTGACGAAATAAAAATTCTGCTCAGTGATTTGCAAAAAAATTTAGTCAAAAAAGCTGAAGAAAATTTTGGCGTAATCATGCCCGGATTCACTCATTTGCAAGTGGCGCAGCCCGTTCTTTTTTCTCATCATTTGCTCGCTTATTTTGAAATGTTTAAGCGCGATATTTCTCGCCTCAGCGACCTGCGCAAAAGAATGAATGAATGTCCGCTCGGTGCTTGCGCGCTTGCTGGAACATCATTCCCAATTGATCGCGCAATGGTTGCAAAAGAGCTTGGATTTGATCGCCCAACTGCGAATTCAATGGATTCAGTTTCTGACCGCGATTTTGCAATCGAATTACTTTTTTGTCTCGCCCTCACCGCCACACATTTGTCGCGCCTCGCCGAAGAAATTGTGATTTGGATGAGCAAAGGTTTTGAATTTATAAAACTCTCCGACGCCTTTACTTCCGGCTCTTCAATCATGCCGCAGAAAAAAAATCCTGACGCCGCAGAATTAGTTCGCGCAAAAACTGGACGGATTTTCGGCTCACTTTTTTCACTGCTAACTACCATCAAGGGACTTACTCTCACCTATTCCAAAGACATGCAGGAAGATAAGGAGCCGATTTTTGACGCGACAAAAAATTCTAAACTTTGTTTGCGCGCAATGTCGGGAATGATTTCTGATTTAAAAGTGAATGAGAAAAAAATGTTGGCAATGGCCGCCAGCAGCTATTCCACTGCAACTGACCTCGCTGATTGGTTAGTAAAAAATTTAAAAATGCCATTCCGCGATGCGCATCACATCACCGGATCAATCGTGAAAGTGGCTGAAAATAAAGGCGTGGCGCTACATGAGCTAAAACTTTCTGACCTGCAAAAAATTGAGAAAAAAATTACGACGAAGGTTTTTGAGTGCCTGAGTGTGGAAAATTCTGTAGCTAGTCGGACTAGTGCTGGCGGGACTTCGCAGGTGAGAGTGAAGGAAGAAATTTTGCGGGCGAAGAAATAAATTCACCATCCCACTCAATCAAGACGGGTTTTGTAACCCCGTCTTAACGTTCATGTAAAACTTAACTTTGAACTGAACATGAGGACGGGGTTACAAACCCCGCCCAGCGCAAGGGTGGAAAAAGGTTTTTAACAAAAAAATTAAAAAAATAAAATCATCAGATGAGCTTAAAAAAACTTTTTTACCTTCTTCTAATCTCTCTCTTAACCCTCACCTCCTGTGGTAGAAAAGGGCCCCTTGAACATTTGAAGGACGAAAAGCGTCCGAAATTCGACAAGGTGATTGATGAGGAAAATTAGCTCAGCATGACATTGGAGATATAACTTAAAGTTTTTGGAGAATTTTTTTCACCTGCACAACCGCATCAGACCTATTTCCATCATTCTTGATCACAAAATCTGCTTTTGCTTTTCTTTCCGAATTACTGATTTGTTTTAAAATTATTTGCGCGAATTTTTTTTCTGATTCGAAAATTTTTGCGTCAGGGTTTTTATTTTTTTCACGCGCTAAAAATCTTTTTTTCTGCACAGCTTTTGTGGCGATAATCGCAACAATGCAATCGCATTTGTAGCCTTTGACTTCTAAGAGAAGCGGGATGTTCAACACAGCTAATTTTTTCTTTTCTTCACGAGCTGATTTTAAAAATTCTTGGTAATTTTTCCTAACTTTTGGATGAAGAATTTTTTCAAGAATTTGCAATTTTTTTGCGTCACCAAAAACAATTTTTCCTAAAATTTTGCGGTCGATTTTTTGTTCAACAAAACTTTCGGGAAAATTTTTTTTAACGGCTTGGATCGTTGATTTGCCTGATTCTAACAGCTTGTGAACTTCGGCATCAGCATCAAAAACCGCCGCGCCGTTTTTGGCGAAAATTTCTGCGATTAGATTTTTTCCGGAAGCGATGCCGCCGGTTAGGCCGATGATTTTCATTTTGTAAAATTTATGGAACCAGTTTTCCTCTCCCAGATGTGTCATGCTGAGCCTGTCGAAGCATGATTCTGGGCACTGCGTCCTGAATCATGCCTCGACAGACTCAGCATGACATTGAGAAAAAATTATTCCAATTCTGACGGAATTTTCACCGCACAAAATTCTAAATGCCCCCGCACATTTTTCTTCAATTCTTCCAAATCTTTTTTCGAATTCGCTTCGCATCTCGCCACCAAAACCGATTGCGTGTTCGAAGCGCGGATCAGCCACCAGCCTTGTTTGGTGGTCACTCTGATTCCGTCAATCTCGTCAAAAATTAATCCAGATTTTTTTAGATTTTTTTTCAGATCTTCAACGATTCCGAATTTTTTTTCTTCGCTGCATTCAATGCGAATTTCTGGAGTTGAGAAAGTTTGTGGCAGTGCTTTACGCATTGTGGACAGGCTCTCCTTCGACTTCTCGACGATGTTGATGATGCGGATTGCAGCGTAAAGTGCGTCGTCAAAACCGAAATATTTGTCGGCAAAAAAAATGTGGCCCGACATCTCTCCGGCCAGTGCTGCCTTGGTTTCCTTCATTTTCGCTTTGACGAAAGAATGACCTGTTTTCCACATCACGGGCTTGCCGCCAGCACGAGTGATTTCTTCGAATAAAACGTTGCTGGCTTTGACGTCAGCGATGATTGTTGCGCCTTTTTTTTTCGGCTAAAATTTCGCGAGCGTAGAAGATCATCAGTTGATCGCCCCAGATGATTTCGCCCTGCCCGTCAACGACGCCGATGCGGTCGCCGTCGCCGTCGAAAGCGATTCCTAGATCGCAGCCTTCATCCAAAACCACTTTGATTAAATCTTGGAGATTCTTTGGCACTGTAGGATCGGGATGATGATTCGGAAAAGTGCCGTCAATTTCTTCGAAGAGCAAAATGTGATCCGCGGCAATGCGCTGCGAAAGTTTTTTCATGATCGCGCCCGCGGCACCGTTGCCATTGTCCCACGCGATTTTTAATTTTTTCTTCGGCGCAAATTCATCGAGCTCGTCGAGCAGCGCGCTTTCGCTTTCAGCAATGATGCAATCGGATAAAAGTCGTTCGATGTAATCAGCTTCGACGCTTTGTTCTTCAAGACTTCCCGCTCCTTCAACAAATTTTCCTTCCGCCGCAATTTTTGCCAGACCGAGAATGTCGTCACCAAAAAATGGGCGCTCTTTGAGCATCATTTTGAAACCATTGTGATCCTTCGGATTGTGCGATCCCGTGACCATAATTCCGGCGTCGCAGTCAAGATTGTAAACCGAGAAATACAGCATCGGCGTAGGCCCGAGACCAACATCAATCACTTCCAAACCAGATTCGAGAAGCCCCGCAATGAGCTGCGCCTTCAACGCCGGCGAACTCACGCGACCATCGCAAGCAACGGAAATTTTTTTCTTTTTTTGCGAAATCAAAAATGCCGCGAAACTTTTTCCGACGAAAAATGCGTCGCGATCGAAAAGTGTTTGGCCGTAAATGCCGCGGATGTCGTAGGCGCGGATGATGGAGGGGTGGAAGATGTGAGTCATTTTTTAGTTGCCTGTTGTCGGTTGCCCGTTGTCGGTTGATGGTTTCCTGCTGTCACTTGCTTCTGAAAATAGGAAATAAATCCACTGAGAAGTTTTCTACATTTTACAATTTTTTCTAAAATACTCTCCAGATCTTCGATCGAAAAATATTTTTGATCCGCAGCAATTAAAAATTGCGTTTCTAATTCGTAAAGAGAACCACGCGCAATAAAGAGAAACTGTAACGTATCCTTCGAGGTATTTCTACCGCAGCCTTCGGCAATATTTGAAGGAATAGAAATGGAACTTTTTCTGATCTGAGTAGTTAAAGAAAATATTTCAGTTTTTGGAAAAGCTCCTGTGATCGAGTATGTTTCGCTACACAATTCTCTAGCCACTTTCCACACATCAAGCTCTCTGTAATCCAAATATTTTGTCATATTTTACTAATTTGAATTACCGACAACCGGCAACAGGCAACCGGCAACCGGCGATGAAGGTGAAGCGAATTTTTTCTTTTCCATCCGACCGGCGAGAAACGCAGCGCGGCCGGCTTCGATTGCTAGCTTCATCGCATGCGCCATGAGGATTGGATTTTGTGCTTTGGCGATTGCGGTGTTCATGAGCACGCCGGCGCAGCCGAGTTCCATGGCGATGGCGGCGTCACTGGCGGTGCCGACTCCGGCGTCGACGAGGACTGGAACTTTGGATTGTTCGACGATGAATTCGATGTTGAGGCGGTTTTGGATTCCGAGGCCGGAACCGATTGGAGCCGCTAGGGGCATGATGGCGCAGCAGCCGATATCTTCTAATTCTTTCGCAACAATTGGATCGTCGGAGGTGTAAACCATCACGTCGAAACCGTCTTTAATCAGGATTTCCGCGGCGCGGATGGTTTCGACAACTTTTGGGTAAAGTGTTTTTTCGTCAGCTAAAACTTCGAGCTTCACTAAATTCCATCCACCCGCAGCCCGCGCCAGACGTAGTGTGCGGATAGCATCTTCTGCCGTGAAGCAGCCTGCGGTGTTGGGAAGGTAAGTGTATTTTTTGGGATCGAGAAAATCTTGCAGCATCGGCTCGCCTTTTTTCTCGATGTTGACGCGACGCACGGCGACGGTGACGATCTCGGCGCCGGAGGCAGAAATGGCAGCTGCGGTTTCTTGGAAGTCTTTGTATTTGCCAGTGCCGACGAGGAGGCGGGAGGTGAATTTTTGGCCGGCTATTTCGAAGAAATCATTCATTTATAAAACACATTAAGGCGCTGTCGCAAATCAAAATTTTCTTAGAAAAATTTGATTTGAGACAGCGCCATTATTTTGTAGGGGCTGGCCTTGTGCCAGCCCGCACGGGCGACCACAAGGGTCGCCCCTACAATCGAACAAAATTTTCTTAGAAAAATTTGATTTGAGACAGCGCCATTAATTGTCACCCTGAGTCTGTCGAAGGGTGATTCTTGGCACAGACTAAATCACCCTTCGACAGGCTCAGGGTGACATCGAATTTTTTTTACGAAAAACTAGAATCATTTTTTTCAAAATGAAAATCATCCCCCAAACTTACTCGGGAAAACCGTAATCAAAAATAAAACCGTTGGCGCTACAAGCATCATCCCATCAAGCCGGTCAAGCACTCCGCCATGTCCTGGAATTAAATTTCCAGAATCTTTCACGCCGAAAATTCTTTTGAATTTGGATTCTAACAAATCGCTAATCTGCTCAATTAATGCCAACATCGCGCTGATAAAAATAAAAAATAAAACTCCGCCAGAAAACATGAAGGAGCTCATCATGCCGATCATCATACTTGCGAACAAGCCTCCAGCAAGGCCTGACCAAGTTTTGTTCGGACTAATTTTTGGGGCAAGTTTTGGTCCGCCCAAACTTCTGCCGGCGAAAAATGCAAAAATGTCAGTCGCCCAAATTACGACAAACATCCAGAATAAAATGTCAGCATCATAGAGTCGGATTTTGATCACGGAGTAAATCGGGATGAGGATGCAGAAGAGTCCGATGAGGCGCCATTTTTTTTGATCTTGCGCGCTTTTGATGATGTCGAGCCATTCGGCAGTCATCAAAATTGCAATCGCGATTGCTAGAAAAAGAAAAACACTTTTGGAATAAAGTATGGCGTAAAGAGCGATTGGGATCAGGATTAGCGCGGTTACAACACGCTGTTTGGTATTTTCTTTTGGATCGAGGAAGTGAACTTGGGAAATAATTTTTCCGATTATTTTTGAGCTGAAAGAAAAAATCTTTTCACCGATTTCTTGAAGCCCGCAAAAAAATTTCATGATTTTATCTTTTGCCATATCGCCTTTCCTTTTTGTTAAAATTTTTTATCGCCTGAAGTAAATTTTCTTTGTCAAAATCTGGCCAGTAAGTTTCGGTAAAATAAAGTTCACTGTAAGCCGCCTGCCAGAGCAGGAAATTACTGAGCCTAACGTCTCCTGCAGTTCTGATTAAAAGATCGGGATCTGGAATTTCTGGATGGTAAAGATTTTGAGAAAAAAGTGCTTCGCTGATTTGATCCAAGCTAATTTTGCCCATACTAACTTCAAGCGCTATCTTGCGCGCCGCATCAACAATCTCTTGGCGCGAGCCGTAACTGAATGCCACGTTTAAAGTGAGAGATTTATTATTTTTTGTTTCTTCTTCGATGTTGCAAATCTTTGATTTTGTTGCTTCCGACAATTTTTCTAAATTTCCCGAGATAACAATTTTTACATCTTTTTCTGCCAAAGGTTTGGTTTCTTTTTCAAGATATTCATCGAGCAACTTCATCAGGTAATTTACTTCGTCACTTGGGCGATCCCAATTCTCCGAAGAAAAAGCGTAAATCGTCAAAAATTTTACACCGAGTTCGATACAACTTTCTGCAACTTTGCTAACATTTTCTGAGCCGTTTTTGTGACCAACTTGCAGCGGAAGATTTTTTGATTTCGCCCATCTTGCATTGCCGTCCATGATGATGGCGATGTGATTTGGAATTTTGATTTCATTGGCTATTTCGATGTTTTTCTTTTTGCTAAAAAACATTAAACCTTCATCAAATCTTTTTCTTTTATTGCGATCATGTCGTCGACTTTTTTTACAAATTCATCGGTGATTTTTTGGACGATGTCGGTGAAAGAATGAGCTTGGTCTTTGCCGATTTCTTTTTCGTTTCTTTTGAATTCATCGAGCACATCGCGACGAATGTTGCGCAGCGCAATTTTTTTGTCTTCGCCATATTTTTTAGCAAGCTTCACTAAGTCGCGGCGGCGCTCTTCACTAAGCTTCGGAATCATGATGCGGATTGTAGTTCCATCGACCAAAGGATTAAATCCGAGATTGGAATTGATGATCGCTTTTTCCACCGCTTTTACATTTTCACGATCCCAAACTTGAATCGAAAGCGTCGCGGCATCAGGAACAGAAACGCTCGCCACTTGCAAGATCGGCATGAAGCTGCCGTAAACTTCGATTTTGATAGCATCGAGTAAAGTTGGATTTGCGCGACCAGTTGAAATTGAATCCATGTCCCGCTTCAGCGAATTCAAGGTTTCATCCATTTTGTGGCGCGTTTTGTCGGCGAGTTGGTTGATCATAAAAGACAAATTTTTTCAGTTAATTATCGTAAACTTCCCCTGCCCTTGCACCACATTCTGCAAAGCATTCTCCTCTTTGATCGAAAAAACTACGATTGGGAGTTTGTTGCTTTTGGCCAGAGTAATCGCGGTTTGATCCATCACTTTCAGATCTTGCTTTAGCACGTCGATATATTTCATTTTTTCGTAGCGAGTGGCGGTTTTGTCGATCTTGGGATCTGCGGAATAAACGCCGTCAACTTGTGTGCCTTTTAAAATTCCATCGCATCCCATTTCAACGGCGCGAAGAACTGCTGCGGTGTCGGTGGTAAAAAATGGATTTCCTGTTCCGGCGGAAAAAATTACAACCCGTCCTTTTTCTAGATGGCGCGCGGCGCGGCGCTTGATGTAAGGTTCGCAAATTGTGTTCATCGGAATTGCTGAAAGCATCCGTGTGTCGATATTTTTTTTATCGAGCGCGCTTTGAAGAGCTAATCCGTTGATGCAGGTTGCGAGCATGCCCATGTAGTCTGCAGTGACTCTTTCGATTCCTTCTGCAGCTTGAGAAACTCCGCGAAAAATATTTCCGCCACCAACAACCACGCAAATTTCGCAGCCAAGTTTGTGAGCAGAAATTATTTGATTACAGATTTTGTTGATCGCTTGCAACTCATGGCCGAACGCCTTGTCGCCCATCATGGCTTCGCCAGAAACTTTGAAGAGAATTCGTTTGAATTTGAGGTCAGGTTTCATGAAAAAATAAGTCGTAAGTCGTAAGTCGTAAGTCGTAAGTCGCGCCCGATTTAGGGACTTACGACTCATGATTTACATCTTACGACTGACGCGCCTTAGCGCGTCATTGATGCCACTTCTGCGGCGAAATCATTTTCTTTTTTTTCGATTCCTTCGCCGAGAATAAAAAGTTTGAAAGCGGAAATTTTTGTCTCGCTGTTTTCTTTGCTAAAATTTGCGAGTAAATCTTTGATTTTAACTTTGTCATCCATCACGAAAATTTGCTCCAGAAGAACAACTTCTTCGTAATATTTTCTGATTCTTCCTTCGATCATTTTATCGATGATGCTTTCAGGCTTGCCAGACGCACGTGCTTGGTCTTTCAACACCTCTGTTTCGCGAGAAAGTCTTGTTGGGTCAACTGACGCAATCGAAAGAGATTCTGGTTTTGCCGCCGCAATATGCATCGCAATTTGCTTGCCAAATTCAGCCAATTTTTCTTTTGACACCGCTGATTCAAAAGCAACTAGCACTGCAATTTTCCCCATGTTTGGAGCGATCACATTGTGAATGTAACTAACGATCGAACCGCTTGAAACCGCTAAGCTAGCGATGCGACGAATGTTGATATTTTCACCGATCACGCCGATTTGACCTTTAACTTCCTCATCTTTTGCTGCTTGGAATTTTGCAATATCATCACCAAAGGCGAGAGATTCTTTTGCGAGAGCTGAGACAAAATCTTGGAATTTTTGGTTGCGCGCAACGAAGTCAGTTTCGGAATTCACTTCGATAATCGAAGCTTTATTTCCATCGATGAAGACAGCAACCGCTCCTTCGGAAGTTACTCGTCCGGTTTTTTTAGAAGCTGAAGAAAGTCCTTTTTTACGAAGCCAATCAACTGATTTTTCAAAATCATCACCATTTTCAGCGAGAGCTTTGTTGCAGTCTGAAATGCCACATCCCGTGGTTTCGCGAAGTTTTTTAATGAGGGAGAGATCTGCCATAAAATTGGGGAATTAGAGTTTAGAATTGAGGATTGAAACCAAGACACAGCAGCAAATTCCGATGTCATGCTGAGCCTGTCACAAAGCATGATTCAAGGCACTGTACCTAGAATCATGCTTCGACAAGCTCAGCATGACATAACCGAATTAGTCGCACTCTCGTAATGTTGCGGTGGCCTGATAATTATTTATTTTTTCGTTGCCGGTTTTTTTACCGCCGATTTTTTAGTCACGACTTTTACGTCTGACTTTTTCGCAGCTGGTTTTTTTGCCACAGATTTTTCTTCTCTTTTTTCTTCAGGTTTTTCTTCAACTTTTTCTTCAGCTTTTTTTACGATTTCTTTTTTCTTAAAATCTTTTTCTGGCTGAGATTTTTCTTCTTTCAGCGTAGAAGTTTTTGGCAATTCACCTT
>CAINKA010000064.1 GCA_903849835.1 uncultured Alphaproteobacteria bacterium | reverse complement strand
TCGAATCATGCTTCGACAGGCTCAGCATGACATTGAAAGATTTTTAATTTTTTAAAATTAAGCGCATGAAAAAAAATAATCCCCATCCAAACAATTTCCACTTGGCCATCCGTCCCTTGGCCGATTTAATCCGCCCCGAAACCTTGTCCGACGTGATTGGGCAAGATCATCTCTTCGGCGAATCAGGCGCGCTCGCTGTGATTGAGCGTTCAAAAAATGTGCCGTCGATGATTTTGTGGGGGCCGTCGGGAGTTGGGAAGACAACGATCGCCAAGGCTTTGGCAAAAGTTTGCGACGCGGAATTTGTGGCGATTTCGGCGATTAATTCTGGGGTGGGGGAGATTCGCAAAATAATCGAGCAGGCGCAAACCTCCCTTGAAAAAGGAGGTGGCCGAGCGCAAGCGAGGTCGGAGGATTTGCGCGAGCAGAACTCGAATCCAAATTTGTTTAAAGAATCCGCTTTCGCTACGCTACAGCGCGATGAGGATGGGTTTAAAACCATCCTAATGATCGACGAAATTCACCATTTCAACAAAACGCAGCAGGATCTTTTTTTGCCTTTCGTTGAAGACGGCACGATTATTTTAATCGGCACCACAACTGAGAATCCCTCCTTCCACATCAACTCCGCGCTGCTTTCACGCTGCAAAATAATCACGCTGAAATCACTCGACGAAATCGCACTCGAAAAAATTCTGCAGCGCGCCGAAAAAATTTTAGAAAAGAATTTACCGCTAACCGTCGAAGCGCGTGAAACCTTGCTGGCTCTGGCTTGCGGCGATGGGCGTTATTTGCTCAATGCTTGCGAAGAATTATTTTTGTTCGATGAAAAAACCAAGCTCGACGTCGAAAATCTAAAAAATTTAATCTCCAAACGCGCCGCCCATTTTGACAAAAAAGGCGATTTCCATTTCAACTTAATCAGCGCCTTCCACAAATCTTTGCGCGGCTCCGACGTTGACGCCGCGCTCTACTACCTCGCGCGCATGCTCACAGCAAAAGAGGAGCCTTACTACATCCTGCGCCGCCTCGCGCGCTTCGCGACGGAAGACATTGGTCTTGCTGATCCAAACGCACTTTTGCAAGTAATGGCGGCGAAAGAAAATTACGATTTTTTAGGAAGTCCCGAAGGCGATTACGCTTTGAGCCACGCCACAATTTATTGCGCCACAGCTCCCAAATCCAATGCCAGCTACCTCGCGCACCAATCTGCAATTGAACTCGCACAAAAAACCACCGAGCTAAATCCGCCGAAAAATATTTTAAACGCCCCAACTAAAATGATGAAAGAGCAGGGCTTCGGCCAAGGCTACATCTACGATCACGACACCCCAAATTGTTTTTCTGGCCAAGAATTTTTTCCCGAAAAATTACAAAAAAATCCCAACCAAATCCCGCGGCCGAAATTTTTCATCCCAAACGAAAGAGGCTTCGAAAGAGATTTGAAAAAGCGGTTGGAATATTGGGAGGAGCTGCGGAAAAAATTGTGGAAAAATAAAAACTGAATCTTGCTCGATGGCGGTTTATTCGCGGGAGTTTTAATGCGAGGCGGATTTCACAATAAGCCAAAATAAAAAAGGCTAAAAAATGAAAAATTACACAAAGCAAAAAATAGAATTTTTGGATAGTTTGCAGCCCGATGATTTTAGAAATGGCGGCAGTTTTAATCAGGCGGAGATCATCATTGATGAGCTAAACGAAGCACTCTATCGGGCAGTGCTCAACAAAAAAAATCCGGAAGAATTTATTACAAAAGCAGTGACACATCTTTTTCGTGAAAATTCTTCGGCGGTAGAAAAGGCGATTAATCTTTCGCGGAGTTTCTTGGAAATAAAATTTGGAAATCCCGATTCATTGTAGCGCTGCGACTAATCTCATCTCCTCACCCTCAAGCTCAAAATCAAAAATCCCCAAATCAGCTTTCATGTGATTTTCGTCGCTCGTTCCCGTCAGTGGAATGATTCCGATTTGGTGGCAGAAGCGGAAAATAATTTGCTCGGGTGCGGTTTTGTATTTCGTGGCGAGAGCTGCAACAGCGCGGCTTTGCACGATTTGTGGATTGGCGGTTAGCAGCGAAAAACCTTGGTAGTGAATTTTATTTTTGTGGCAAAATTCGCGGACATCTTTGTCCCAACCTTTCGCGGCGTAGCATCTATTTTGCACGAACATCGGCTTCACCGACGCCGCCTCAACCAACATTTCCATCTGCTGCAAATTCACGTTGCTAATGCCGATCATTTTCGCCGCGCCGCGCTGATAAATTTTTTCTAAAACTTTCCAAACTTCGAAATCTTCAGCGCCGAGAAGTGGGTGATTGTAAGGGCCGTGGAGTAGGTAAGAATCGAGATAATCGGTGCGCAAATGTTGGAGCGAGCTCGCAAAAGATTGCTCGACCTGCGTCGCAATATCCGCCTTGGGATCGTAGGGCAGGCGGTGATCTTGGCCGTCAATCGAAGTAAATTTTGACTGCAACCAAAGCTGATCCCGCGCAATTCCACTTCGCGCCAGAGCTTCTCCTACCAAGGCTTCAGAGTAATGTTTAGCCTGATTCGCAGTGTCAATCGCGCGAAAACCAGACTTGAGTGCGAGCTCAACCAAAGCGGTTGTGGCCTCTTTTTTCCACGCGGTTCCGTAGATGAAATTTGGGATGGGGGTCATTTGGGATTTATTTTTTTAGTTAGTTTTCGTCGCGTCGTGTCACGTCACGTCATCCTTGCGCTACAGCACGCCACGTCATCCTTGGCCTGCAAGACCGAGGATCTCGTGAGTCCGAACTTCCGAAGCCAAACTCACGAGATCCTCGGCGCTGTGCGCCAAGGATGACGAGGAGGAGGGGCGCGGAATTCTAAAGTTAAAATTTACTCCCTCGAAGCAGGACGGAGTTTGTAACTCCGTCCTAAAGTTCAGTTCAAAATTTAAGCAAGGAACTGAACGTGAAGGCGGGATTACAAATCCAGTCTTGCGGAGGCCAAGGATGACGAGGAGGGGGGTGCAGAATTCTAAAGTTAAAATTTACTCCGCAACCTTCCGCACAAATTCCGACTTCAAATTCATCGCGCCGATGCCGGGGATTTTGCAATCAATGTCGTGATCGCCGCCTTGGATGCGGATGTTTTTTACCTTAGTGCCAACCTTCACCACCAGCGACGAGCCCTTCACTTTTAAATCCTTAATCACAACAACAGTGTCGCCATCCGCGAGCGCGGTGCCATTGGCGTCTTTGATCACAAACTCATCTTCGTCACCACTAATTTCGGCGGCGAATTTCGACCATTCGTGAGAGCATTCTGGGCAAACGTAATTGTCGCGAACTTCGTAGCTGTATTCGCATTTGCAGTTGGGGCAGAGGGGGAGGGAGGTCATTTTTTTTGTTTTAAGTTCTCGAAGATCCTTTTTGTACAGTGACGCAGAGCACTTCTTTTTTTACAGTACAATCTCCGCCGAGCTCAAGTGAGCCGTATGCCCGCTTTGCTTTGTAGTCTTCAAGTGAAGTTGCATTTGTATCAAAATAGCCGTTAGCAGCGATGTAAGAAAATTGTTGTGGGCAGGAAAATGTGAGTGATGGAGATCCGAATTGCTGCAAAGAGGCAACTATCTCTGGTTTTAATTTTGTTTTACCGCTTTCTGCATTTGCCTCCGTTACTAGTGGTCATTGGTAGCAAGATTGTAATCTAAATTTTGTAACTTTTTTTGCTTGATCAGCGCCAAGCTCTGCTGCTGTGAGAGTAATGAGTGCTGGTGCGGTCAGAGTGTCATTGATGAGGCTGTTATCAATCTCTCCGTGTCCAATCGCAATCACGTGAATTTCGCCAGCAGCTCTAAATTCATTCGAGTGTTCTGCGATTTTATCGCGAGTGGTGTAGCCGCTGGAGCTCAAAAATTTAGCGAAGCGTTTCTCATCTTCTTCGTCAGCACCCGGAGCAATGACGCCGTATTTGAATGGTCTCAACATGTAAATTTAAAATTAATTTTACCCCCGCATCAACCGATAAGTAATGCTGTCATGCAACGCACGAAACGAAGCATCGACGATATTTTGTGACACGCCGATCGTCGTCCATTTATTTCCTCAAAGCAGGATGGAGTTTGTAACTCCGTCCTAATGTTTTCAGTTCAAAATTTAAGCAAGGAACTGAGTGTGAAGGCGGGATTATAAATTCCGCCTTGCGTAGGTGCCTAAGGAGAAAGAATTTTAAAGCCTATTTCTTGCTTCACTACCTCCCGTCACCGCCACCGCCACCGCCACCGCCACCGCCACCGCCACCGCCACCGCCACCGCCACCGCCACCGCCGCCTCTAGCATCGTGTCTTAAAGGAACAACTGCACCACCTCCTTCCGCTCTAACACTTGCACTTGGTTCCTCCTTTTCTAAATCAAGTTCGAAAAAAATTCTTGAAACTTCTCCGCCGGTAACTTGTCTCGTTCCGCGACTAACCTCAACAAATCCCAAATCTTTTTGTAATTTAATCGAAGGTTTATTATCCGGATGGGCGGATGCAACGAGCTTGGTTAATGGCTTGCCGCCAATAGTTATATGTTCGCCGCTTTCTAACATTGATCTGATGCTTTCCAAAAAATATTTGCCCAATTCTTTTCCATGTCCTTTCCCCCAAAATTCCGGAAGGAAATAAAGCATGACTTCCGCTTCGCCTGCTTTTACTGATCCATCTTTGTTGTTTACCTCTTCCAAGCAGGCCATTCCGGCAAAATTTTTAGTTTCTTTTGTAAAAACCATAAATCCGCTGATCGGGTTTTTTTCTTTCCATAAATCAATTAACCAGCGGTGATATTTTGTAATTCTATCGACACTTCTAGCGCCACCAATGCCGACAAATTCCATCACCGCAGCATTTCCTTGGAGCTTAAGCATGTGCTCCAGATCATCTTCTTGAACTGATCTGATTGTAAGATTTGGAGTTTCGATGAGAGCGGAAAGATTTCCTTTTTCATCTCTGCGTAGGATTGAAGATCTAGACATTTTTTTACTTTGTTGAGTTGAAAATTTTGACCTAAAGCGTTTTGCGAGTTCCTCGGCGCTGTGCGCCAAGAAAAGGGCGGGACGATTTTTTACCCCCGCATCAACCGATAAGTAATGCTGTCATGCAGCGCCCGAAACGACGCATCGACGATATTCTGCGACACGCCGATCGTCGTCCATTTATTTCCCACCTCATCCGTCGATTCAATTTGCACGCGGGTCACGGCTTCTGTTCCATCTGACGGAGTTAAAATTCGTACTTTGTAATCGGTTAATTTCACATTTTTTAAACTTGGATATTTGCGCGAGAGAGCTTTGCGGAGGGCTTTGTCGAGGGCGTTGACAGGGCCGTTTCCTTCAGCAACAGCGAGCGTAATTTTATTGCCGATTTTAATTTTGATCGTGGCTTCGGCGATGGTGATGACTCGTCCGCGGGCGTCAAACTTGCGTTCGTCGAGCACGCGAAAGGAAACGAGATCGAAAAAATTCGGAACAGTGCTGAGAGATTTTTTGGCGAGGATTTCGAAACTGGCATCGGCGGCATCGTAGGCGTAGCCTTTGGCTTCAAGCTCTTTCACCTGATTTACCAATGCTGCAACTTGGCTGACTTTTGTTTCGTCGCGAAGTTCAATCCCGATCTCCTTCAGGCGCTCGATGACATTGCTGCGGCCGGCTTGATCTGAAATCATGATCTCGCGGCGATTGCCGACTTTTTCTGGCTCGATATGTTCGTAGCATTTGGCGTTTTGGGCGACGGCGGAAACGTGTAGCCCGCCTTTGTGCGCGAAGGCGTATTTGCCGACGTAAGGCGCGAATTTGTCGCGTTCTTTGTTCAATAAATCGTCGAGAAAATTCGAAGTTTTTACGAGATTTTTCAGATTTTTTTCATCGATGCCGACATCGCATCCAAGCTTGAGCATCAAGGTCGGAATGATGGAAATTAAATTTGCATTTCCGCAGCGCTCGCCAAGTCCGTTGATCGTTCCCTGAATTTGTCGAACGCCTGCAGACACCGCCGCGATTGAGTTGGCGACGGCATTGCCAGTGTCGTTGTGGCAGTGAATCCCAAGGTTTTCTCCGGGAATTTTTTTTGTGACTGCGGAAATGATTGCCGAAATTTCGTTGGGCAAAGTTCCGCCATTAGTGTCGCAAAGCACGATCCAGCGCGCGCCAGCTTTGTGCGCCGCTTCAATCGCACGCAGCGCAAATTTCGGATTTGCTTTGTAGCCGTCGAAAAAATGTTCGGCGTCGAACATCGCTTCCTTTTTCTTCTTCACGATCTGCGCGATTGAATCGGAAATCATTTCCAAATTTTCTTTTTCGGAAATGTGCAACGCGTGAGTGAGATGAAAATCCCAACATTTTCCGACGATGCAAACTGACTTGACGTTGGAATTGATTAGTGCGTTCAAACCCGCGTCATTTGCGGCGGAAGCGTTGTTGCGGCGCGTCATTCCAAAAGCGACAAATTGCGATTTTTTTAAACGCGGCAGATCAGCAAAAAATTCGTCGTCAGTCGGATTCGCGCCCGGCCAGCCACCTTCGATGTAGTCAATTCCTAGCTCGTCCAGCCTGCGCGCAATTTCAACTTTGTCGCGCACGCTAAAGTTCACGCTGCTAGTCTGTGCGCCGTCGCGCAGGGTTGAATCGTAGAGGTAGATGCGAGGTTTTTTGGTCATAAATTTGTTTTAAGTATTTTCCATGTCTCGTCATCCTTGGCGCAAAGCGCCGAGGATCTCGGGAGGTTTTTACTAGTGCAAGACGGGGTTTGTAACCCCGTCTTCAAGTTCAGTTCAAACTTTAAGCTGACATGAACATTTGGACGGGGTTACAAAACCCCGTCCAGCAAGGGGTTAAGCCCCCCTGACAAGGGGGTGGTAGGGGGGTTTCTATACTGGGGCTGTTGCAAATCAACACCAGATCCACAATTAATTTTCTCTAAATTTCCCATTATCTTGTTTGCTAATAAAGCCTTGCGAGGCTACGTTTTACGTGCTTTCGCAGCATATTTAACTATGCTTTCTTACCAACAAAATAACAAAACAGAATGTCTTTTGAGCCAAAACAAATGGAGATGATTTGCTTGGACGACTTAGTCCCGCAAAATCACGTTTACCGAAAGTTTTTAACTCTTTGGGATTTATCCAAAACAGAATTCGAATTAGAAAAGTTAGAGCAAGACTCCGACCACAAGGGCTACGGTAACTTCCGCATGTTTCTGTGCTTACTGCTGCAGTTCGTCGAAGATTTAAGCGATCGTGAATTAGAAAAATTCCTCCGAGAAAACACCGCCTCAAAATTATTCTGCCGCTTCAGCTTAACTGATAAAACCCCTGACCACACCGCCTTCACCCGTGCTCGAGAAAAAATTGGAACTCAAAAACTTTCTCAGATTTTTACATCTCTGCGTAATCAGCTAAAATCTCAGGGTTACATCAGCGAAGTTTTTACCTTCGTTGATGCGACTCATCTCATCTCCAAAGCCACACTGTGGAAGGAGAGAGACAAGGCCATCGAAGCAAAACTTGAAAAGTTGAACAACCAAACCGTCACAAATTTTGCCTCAGACAAAGACGCCAGATTCGGCGCCAAGAGCAAAAACAAATTCTGGTTCGGCTACAAAAAACATGTCTCGGTCGACATGCAATCAGGACTGATCAACAAGGTAGCAATCACTCACGCCAACGTGATTGATTCGAAAGGATTCAAAAACGTCACTCCAAAACAAGGAGCTGTTTACGCCGATAAAGGCTACTGCGACAAGAATGTTCAGCTAGTTGCCAAGGTAAATAATCTCCACCTCTGTGCCATCAAAAAAAATAACATGAAGGGCAAAAACTTTGATCTCGACAAGTGGTATTGCTCCTTGAGATCACCTTACGAAAGAGTTTTTTCTAACTGCAGCAAAAGAACGAGATACAAAGGAATAGCCAAAAACCAGTTCCATGCCTTCATGCAGACGATCGCTTTTAATCTCAAAAGATTGGTTGTGCTCACAGAAAAAAATGCACAACTGATTGCTAAGAATTTAAATCCACCACCACTCACGACGTGAACAAGGGAGTGGTGTGTCAGCTTTGCGCCAAAAACAACAAAACAACAAAAACCTACGACAAATTGACTAAAATTAATCCAGAAACTCGACGAATTTCTAACGAAATTCCTCAAATTCTGGAACTAAAAAAATTTTTGATTCTGGAATTTTTGGGAAGTTAGATTTGCAACGTGCCCATACTCATTCCAGTTGAAGGCACCGATTTCCTTTTCATTTTTCTGGACCCCGCAACAAGTGCGGGGTCCAGTTGTAAAAGTTCGGTATCTTGAATCAGATGGGGTATAGTCACAAATTTAAAGCAAAAAAATCACCATTCCAACCACCGCGAACAGCGCTGACGCTAGCCAGAAGCGTCTTACAACTTTTTGTTCATCCCAGCCTAATTTTTCAAAATGATGATGCAGAGGTGCCATTAAAAAAATTCTTTTTTTGCGTAATTTGTAGGAGCCGACTTGCAAAATTACTGACACCGCTTCGGCGACGAACAAAAGTGAAATCACAAAAAAAATAAATTCTTGTTTGACGATGATGGCGATGAGGCCAAGGACAGAGCCGATCGCCAGACTTCCAACATCGCCCATAAAAATTTTCGCCGGTTTTAAATTGAAAGTTAAGAAGGCCAGAATCGCGCCGATCAAGGCGATGCAGAAGAAAATTAATTCGCCGGAAAATTTTACGTGAGGGACGTAAAAACTTTTTGCCAATTCTTGCGTTGATGAGGCGTGAATTAGCAAAATCAAACAAGCGAGGCTGATGAGCGCGGGCACTGAGACGAGGCCATCAAGACCGTCGGTTAAATTCACGGAGTTGGAAGTTCCGACGATGACGAAAGTGACGAATAAAACGTAGAGCACGATGCCGAGATGAATCCAATGTCCGTGGCCGAACGGTAGGAAAACGCGATTGCCGAAATGAATTTCGTCAATGCTGCCGAGCCACAGAAATGCTGCACCGATGATGGTGAATTGGATGATTATTTTGAATGAACCACGGAAACCTTTGGTGTTTTTGTAGAAGAGTTTCATCAAATCGTCGGTGAGTCCGATGGCGGCGAAAGTTAGAAAAACGGTGCAAACAACGAGGATGTAGCGATTGCTGAAATCGATGAAAAGCAGCGTTGTAGCTAGTGTCGCAAGGATGATGAAAATGCCGCCCATCGTCGGAGTTTTTTGTTTGGTGAGGAGATGCGATGCTGGTCCAGAGTCACGAATCGGCTGAAAAAATTTCGGATTAGCGTGAGCGAATTTGATGTATTTTTTGATACTAAAAAATCCGATTAGGTAGGATGAAAGCAGGCAGGCGAAGGATTTGAGCCAGAGACTTTGGAGGAGGGAGATGGTTGTGAGCATTTTTGAATTTGTCGGAGTTTTGAATATCGATGTCATGCTGAGTCTGTCGAAGCATGATTCATGGCACGGTGCCCTGAATCATGCTCCGACAGGCTCAGCATGACATTTAGGGTTTTTCTAAATTAGATTTTCGATTATTTTTTCCATCTTCATCCCGCGAGAACCCTTGACGTAGAGGATGTCGCCATCGTTCAAAAAATCTTTAATTTCAAGTGCGGCGGCGGATGAATCAGAAAAAGTTTTGTAGGAATTTTTTGGTAATTTTTTTGCAGCTAAGGTCATGCTTTCGCCAACCAATAGCGCAAAATCAACGTGGAGTTGAGCAAGATAATTCGCCACTTCTTCGTGTAATTCAACTGATTTTTCCCCGAGCTCGCGCATGTCGCCAAGCGCTGCGACGACTCTTTTTTTGCCGAGAATATTTTTTAAATTCATCGCATGGTCAAGTCCGGCGCGCATCGATAGCAGGCTGGCATTGTAGCTGTCATCGATGATCGTGATATTTTTTTTGTCGATTTTTATCTCCCTCACATTGCCTCTGCCATCGTAAGTTTTGAGATTTTTTAACGCCGATAATCCGCTGTTTAAATCGTTGCCGAGCAAGTCAAGACAGGCGATTGCGATGATTGAATTAAAAATTGTTGCCGGATGAGAAGTGGAAATTTCGTAATAAATTTTTGAATCATTTTTGAATTTTGCTTCAACGATTGAATTGTTGGGACTGCTGGTTGTGAAGCGAATAATTTGATAGTCGCTCGGATTTTTTTCGCCGAAGCTGATGATGTTTTGATCTTTGATTGCGTAGGATTGGGCCTGTTTTTTTAGAAACTCAAAATGCTTGTTGTCACGATTAATTAACGCAGTTCCGCCATCAAAAATTCCGGAAAAAATTTCTGATTTTGCCAGCGCAATTTCTTCCTCATTTTTAAAAAATTCGATGTGAGCTGGCCCAACATTGGTGATGAGCGCCAAATGAGGACTTACCAGCTTTGACAGTGGTTCGATCTCGCCCAAATGATTCATTCCAAGTTCAAAAATTCCGAAGGCGCAATCGCGCGAAAAATTGCAAAGTGAGAGTGGGGCGCCGAAGTGATTATTGAGATTTCCTGACGTTGCAAAAGTTTTACCCTGAGTGTCAAAAAGTAATTTTAACATCTCCTTCGTGCCAGTCTTGCCAACGCTTCCCGTGATTGCGATTATTTTTGCGGAGCTTCTTTTTCGAGAAAATTTTGCGAGGGAGTAGAGGGTGGAGAAGGTGTTTTTTACGAGGATTAGTTGTAAGTCGTAAGTTGTAAGTCGTAAGTCGTTAAAAAATTGTGGATCGTGAATTAATGCCAGTTTGCAGCCGTTGTTGGCAACCTCTGCGAGGAAATCATGGCCGTCATTTTTTTCGCCTTTGATGGCGATGAAGAGGGAATTTTTTTTGGCTTTTCGGCTGTCAATTACGACTTCGTCGATGGTTAAATCGTCGGGAAGGTTGTGCTGTAGAAGTTCGCCGGATAAGGCTTCGAGGAGTTCGGTTTTTGTCCAGAGCATGGAAAGTTTAAGTTAATTTTTAGAATTGGATTCTGTTATTGGTGATGTCAATCATTGTCATGCTGAGCCTGTCGAAGCATGATTCTAGGTACGGATGAGTGCCATGAATCATGCCTTCGACAAGCTCAGCATGACACAAACGAGTTTAGCTTTAAAAAAGCTCTTTCTCTTCAAATCTTGCACCAAATTTCTGAATGATTTTTGCTGCAAGAATATTTCCGGATTGGGTGGATTTTTTTAAATCATGACCGTTCACCAAGCCATGTAAAAAGCCGGCTGCGAAGGCATCTCCAGCGCCGGTGGTATCGACTAATTTTTCGATTTTTTCGGCAGGAAGTTCGAAGAAATTTCCATTTTCAAAAACGCTGCAGCCTTTCTCGCTCTTGGTTACGATGGCGATTAAATTTTTATTTTTGGAAAAGATTTCGGCGAAATTTTCATTTCCAGAAAGTTCGCGAGCCTCGTGTTCATTGGCAAAAAGAATGTCGAGATCATTTTCGATTAAGCTCAAAAAATCTGTTTTGTGACGAGCAACGCAGAATGCATCTGACAAAGAAAATGCAATTTTCGTTCCATTTTTTTTCGCTAAATTAATGGCCTTTTTTAGAGCTAAAATTGTGTTTGGTGCGTCCCACAAATATCCTTCTAGATACAGAATTGATGCGTCTTCAAAGGCTTTTTCACTGATGTCATTTTCGTCAACTTCCGAAGCACATCCAAGGAATGTACACATCGTTCTTTGAGCGTCGGGCGTGATTAAAATGAAAGATTTTGCCGAAGGTTTTTCATGCTTGGAATTACTAAAAAATTTCGCGCCAGTTTTCTCGATTTCGCTGATAAATTTTGATCCAAAATCGTCGTGACCAACTTTGCCGATGAAGCCCGAAGTGCATCCAAGCTGGGCCAGTGCTGCGATTGTATTGCCAGCAGATCCGCCGGAAGTAATTTTTTCTGATTTTAATTTAGATAATTTTTCCGCAGTGGCTTCGTCAATCAGTGACATTGAGCCTTTTACGAGCTTGTGTTCGCTTAAAAAATTATCGTCAACTTTGCACAAAATATCGACAATCGCATTGCCAATTCCGAGGATTTTTTTTGTCATTTTTTTGAGTTTGGTTTAATTTTTTTAAGAAGTTATTCAATGTCATGCTGAGCCTGTCGAAGCATGATTCATGCCCATCTGTTGAATCATGCTTCGACAGG
>CAINKA010000063.1 GCA_903849835.1 uncultured Alphaproteobacteria bacterium | reverse complement strand
GTGCCTCGAATCATGCTTCGACAAGCTCAGCATGACATTGAATTTTTATACCCTCGAAGAAATAAAAAATCTCACCAAATCTCTTCCATTTTGATTCACAAATTCGATTTCTAATTTTTCTTTTTCGCGCTCGAAACTTAATTTCTCGACATTGTTTTCTTTTAAATTCCAACCCATTTGTGGCAAGGTTTTTAAGTAAAAATTTTTAATTTTTTCGAGATCGGTTTTGGTTTCGTAGCTTGATGCCATTATGCTGCCGACAGATGAATCAAAGCCCAAACTATCATCAGAAATTTTTTCCATTCCAACTAAAAGCGGAATATCTTCGCTGCCTTGCACAAAATCTTGCGACGCTTTTTCCGTCGGTTCTTCAATAATTTCTGACTTCTGAAAATTTTCTAAGCAGGAAAAAGTTAGAAAAGAAATCGCGATGAGGGAAAGAAATTTTTGCATAAATTTTTTTGATATTTATCTTGAGGAGAGGCTGTAGCAGCCATTCCACGACATAAGTTCTGACTAAATCTTTACAAAGCAAATGTTTTTCATTCGCCTGTTTTTTAATCACAAATGACCGACCATCTCTCGCTTCCCCCTGAATCCACCGACAATCGCGTCCTCATGCACAGCTGCTGTGCGCCTTGTTCCGGAGACTTGATGGAGCGGATGAAAGTTTTTGGAATCGACGTCACGATTTTTTTCTACAACCCAAATATTCATCCGAAAAAAGAATACGAAATTCGCAAAGAGGAAAATATTCGCTTCGCTGAAAAGCTCGGAATTCCTTTTGTCGATGCCGATTACGACGTCCAAAATTGGTTCGCTCGTGCTAAAGGTTTGGAGCGCGAACCTGAGCGCGGAGCCCGCTGTACCAAGTGTTTCGACATGCGCTTCGAACGCACCGCGCTTCATGCCGCCGAAAATAATTTTAAAATTATCACCAGCTCACTCGGCATTTCGCGCTGGAAAAATATGGATCAAATCAACGATTGCGGAATTCGCGCCGCAAAAAATTACGAAGGAATTTCTTACTGGACTTACAATTGGCGCAAAGCCGGAGGCGCGGCGCGGATGTACGAAATCGCCAAGCGCGAGGAGTTTTACAAACAGGAATATTGCGGCTGTATTTACAGCTTGCGGGACAGTAATGAGTGGCGGGTGAAAAATGGTCGCGAAGAAATCAAAATTGGGGAAGAGTTTTATCGGGAGATGGGGATCAAAAAAAATTAACCGAAAAACAAAATAATTTATGACAAAAAAATCAGTAATTGTATCTGCTGGTAACCAAATTTATCTGTTTGCGGTTCAAAGAAAAATTGAGGAAGAAAAAAGATTGAGTCACGCGCCGGATGTTCTGGCAATTGATTTTAAAAGCGTTTCAGCACTGGAAGATTTAATAAATCTAAAGGCAAAAATCACATCTGAACTGGCGGATCGAGATTTTGTAAAAGTTGTTGTGAATGCTCACGGAAGTGAAGGCTGGCTTGATCTTGGTAAAGCAATTCATCCGATGGAGTTGTTGCAAGAAACGCGAGAAGGAAAAAAATTGCTTCTTGAAATCTTTACTTGTGGAGCTGGAAAAGGAATTGGAAAAGCGGCGGAGTCTGATGAGATGCGACTAACCAGAAACTCACTTTTATATCAAAATTTACCAAGAAATAACAATCTCATCATCCATGCCGGACACTTCTCAACATTAGCTTTGATGTCTGTTGAGCAGATAGAGCGAACCTACAAAGAAACAGACGAAGTAAGATTATTTTTGGATGGAATAATTAACTCACCGGAAACAATAAAATTTCTTACTCGCAAAGATGATGTTGTGAAAATTCACAAGCACAGCGCGCCAAAACCAAAGAGCGCAGAAGATTTAACTGACGAAAAAATTCGTGAATTTTTGCAGCAGGGAATTGAAAATTTTTTGGATTTTTATAGTGCGGAAGTGGCGGAAATTCCTGAAGAAAATCGAAAAAAAATATCAGCGGAATATCAGGAAAAATTGACTCCGGAATTGATTTTAAAATACAAAGAAAGTGCCTTCATTTTAGAAGCTGACAGAGCTTCTCATGGCGATTCTTCTGGTTCCAAGCCTTATTACGGTTTTTATTTAGATGCTGGAGTTGATCCAAATTGTTGTTTGTCAGATGGTAACACTGCTTTGATTTTTGCTGTTGATGCCAATCATCCAGAGCTTGTTGAAGAGTTGTTGCGAAGAGGCGGAAATCCAAACCAAAAAAATGAAAGAGGTGTTACGGCTTTGGGGCATGCTATTCTTCGCAATAAATCAAATGCATTAGGTGTGTTGCTAAAAAGCTCAAAAACTGATTTGACGCAAATTGATTCCGAAGGAAAACCGATTTTGCACATGGCTCTTTTTCACGGAAAAAAAGATGCGATTCCTGCAGTGCTGGAAGCCGGTGCTGACGTAAATCAGAAAGATCAAAATGGGGATACGCTTTTGCATCGAGTGGTAGAATCTGTGCCGCGTGATTTGGAAATGTTGGAATATTTGCTCGAAAAGGGCGCGGATCCTAATTTGTCGAATGGTTATCTTACTCCCGTCGCAAGAATTTTGAATGGCGTTTTAGCGGAAGAAAAGCCGCTCAATGATTCTGATTCAAAAGCAATTTTACTTTTGAAGAAATATGGCGCGGATATTGACGCGACAATGATCATGGAAATGACGCCGTTGCGAGCTTCCTGTGCTTTTGGACGAGGAGATTTGGTCGATTTTTTGTTGCAGAGCGGTGCGAAAATTGATCTCGAATCCGATGAAAAAAAATTCACAGCATTACAAGTAGCCTGTGCGAAAGAAGAGTCGGAAATAGTAAAAAAATTGTTAGCGGCCGGAGCTGACCCTGATAAAAAAAATGTCGAAGGAAAATCGGCTCTAATGATAGCTAGAGAAACTGGGCATGTTGATACTTTGATTGCGTTAGCGAAGAGAAAGCCTAGCCAAATGTTGGTTGGGGGGACATCTACTGCTTCTGCTGTTGAGAGTGAGGAGAAGGGTGGGAGGGATTGAGGTTGTTGGACTAGTCCGTCGTCGCTCTTCGAGCTATGCCGGACAGGCTTCGCTCTAACAATCTACACCTGGCTGCGCCAGGCGTAGCTCGTAAGAGCGAAGCCTGGAGCGGGCGAAGGGATTCGAACCCTCGACATCCACC
>CAINKA010000062.1 GCA_903849835.1 uncultured Alphaproteobacteria bacterium | reverse complement strand
GGGAAAAAGTTGTCTGGTTTTTGGGGGTCATAATAACGGCCGTATTTGCACCCGAGTAATAATCAAACTCTCTGATCTGATTTTGATCAACAATGTTTCCGCTTTTGATTTGATTTTCTATTGCCACTAAGCGCTGCGAACGCACGAAATTGCGCGAGAATTTTTCCGTAAGGAATAATTCGCCACCAGTACTTTTACAAAATAAAGCCAGATCCTCTCTGGGCATTAAAAGATATGCGATGTTTGAACTGTAGTATGCTTTGTAGATAAAATTTTCTTTACGAAATTTTTCCATTTCTGCTGTCGAGGGATGATTGCTATTCTGTTTTGGCAAAATCTTATCCAAAAAAATATTCAGCTTCGACAGCTCCCCGTTCAATCCAGATATCTCGATAAATCTTTTTGTGATGAAAGTTTTTAGATCGTCATTTTGATATTTTGTGATTGTTTTTTCCGTAAGAGAAAAATTCTGAGAACAAGAAGTGTTGATCAAAAATAATGCGGTAAAAATCAAAAATTTTTTCATCATACTTAGTTAAAATTACTCTTCTCTGAACGCCTTGTAAGCTGAATCAGAAATCGGCGTAAACATGTAAGAAGCAAGCGACCTTGATCCGGTTATGATGAAGCTTCCGCCGGCATTAAAACCCTCCCAACCCTCTCAATCACCGCATCATCAACCAGCATGCTTCCGTGATCAACTTTGAAGACAGTGTGAGATTTCATTCCATCCAATTTTGTGCGATCGACTGTTACCTTGCCGTCATTTTCGCTTTTGAAAATTATCCATGCTAGTGGGTCACGAGAGAGATTTCCGGCGATGATGTGTAGCTCGTAACTCACTTCTCCAAAAATATTTTTGAACTGGCTTTGATCGGTGATTAGCTCTGCTCCGGCGGGGCCATAGACTTTTTTGTACCAATCTTTGACGAGGAAAAGTTTTGATGCGACATCAGCTTCCTCACTTCCTTGATTCGGCGTTCCGAGCATCACAACTTTTCCTAAATTTTTTGGATGAAATTTGTGAATGTAAGCGCGAGTCACAAGTCCGCCGATCGAATGTGCGACGAAGTTCAAGCGTCCCTCACATTTTTTTTCGAACTCAGAAATTTGCGGATGGATAATTTCGATCAGTTCTTCGATGCGAAATTTTGGCGCGGGATAATCCAAATTTAAAACCGTAAATTTTTTCTCATCTCGCAATTTGTGAGCAATTTTTTCCATCGAGTCTGAATGACGTAGAAGACCGTGCAGCATAACTACGCAATCACGATTTTGATTTTTTATTTCTGCGGCGATGACGATTCCAGAGCAAGAAATCGCCAGCAAAAAAATTGCGAGTGAGGTGAGAAGGAGTAAAATTTTTTTCATGAGAAACCTGAATTTAATTGGCACAGCAACAATCAGCTTAGTTGAGAAAAATAAAAGTTTAGATTTGTTGCGCAGTGTAATTTTTTTTAACTTAATTTGTTGAAGACGTGTCGATAGTAACAGCGGTAACGAAAGAGCATTCAAAAACCGCAGAAGGAACAATTTGCGTCGCACCACAACTTGGTTGGCGCGCTTGGATCCTTCCCAAACATGCGGCAGTGCAGGCCCAAACCCTACAAAACAATATGGCCTATCACGTTACGATGAGAGAAAAAACTGATTCAGAATTTACTTTGGAAAATGATTTTTTTACCCAATCTGGTGCTCAGAGATTCGAAATTAAAGATGAAGATTTGCGCAAAAGATTTATCACAAATTTACAAAAAACAAAAGTTGAATTCAAAGTTACCAAAAATTTCCACAAAGTTCCGAGTGATTTTTTTAGCAGCGAAACATCTCGCGCAAATGCAGTGGCAGAAAGGGTGGCGAAATATTATTACGGAAGTCACGTGGATCCGAGGGTTACTGCAAAAATGTTTTGCTCGCAATTTGTTTTTCAGAATTTGCAGAACGCTTTGGTGGAAAAAAGTTGCAATGGAAATTTGACAGCTCCAGCCAAAGGAGAAAGTCTTGAGACTTGGAAAAAAACGCACATCGATGACATCAAAAAAGCTGTAAAAGAATTCCCGCCCGAACTCAAGCATGTCTCTTCTTCCGTAACTCCGAATGGCTTAGTTGCAATTTTGAATAAACTTGCTGCGCGTAGTCAAGAAAGTGAACCCGATAAAAAACCGGCATCAGAAACTGATAATATTTTTTCTAAAATTGTTCGTGGTTTTTCAAATTTTTTTGGAGGAAAGGCTCCGGCGAGAGAAGAAGAAAAAGTTGCGACGGAAGCAGAAAAACCATCGTCACCTAAACCCGAGATGGAAGCAGCGCCTTCCTCACCAACTACGCCTTTGATTGGCGCGCCAAGCCCTTCTTGCAAAGCATTATCTGTGGCAAAACTTTTGCAAGAATTTGTAAAAAATATTTGGCGTTAAGCCTATACCAAAACTGATCCAAGAAACCGATTAATCAAAGGCACAAAAAATCTCAATGTCATGCTGAGCCTGTCGAAGCATGATTCTAGGCACAGTGCTCAGAATCATGCTTCGACAAGCTCAGCATGACATTGGCGGTATTTTTGATTTAGATGGATGTTAATGTTTGAACTGTCCAATCCGTAGGGGCGGGCCTTGTGCTCGCCCGTGGCAGATCGAGTGCGGGAGCGGGATGGGACAAGCCCATCCCCTACTTCTCGGTAGCCCCGATTTTTGGAACTGGCACCACAGCAGACGCTACAACCGCTCTTGTTGTCGGAGGAGGTAGCGGAGGTGGTGCTGGCATGGCCGCTCCTGCATCCACCAAATCTTCTATGACCGCATCAGACCTGACTCTTCCTCTTACTGGATAAGCAAGGACTGCTTCTGGACGAACAATCTCCTCGACTTCTTTTGAATCAGAATCCACCGCGTTAATTGGTTTAAATCCGGGGTTTGACATATTTTTTTAAAATTTCGTTACGGAATTTGTTTAGCAGCAGCGATTGATTTTCTCCCACTTTTCCTTTTCTCTCCCGCGCAAAAAAGTTTTTTTATCTAAAATTTTTTCACCTCGATGATTTTTTTCGAAATGGTTGCGATAGTTTTTGTAAGCAAAATCACCGGTTAGATTGTCGCGGAGTAATAGGAAAAAATTTTGGATTTTTTTCATGATTTAGCCAAGCTCAATTACTTGTGCAACAAGTGTATCCACAGCAAATGGCGCTGCAGATGACGATGGAGCTGAAGGCAAAGGTGGCACTAAATATCCAGCAGCTCTTGCTCCTAGAGCTGGAGGCAAAGGTGGCACTAAACATCCAACATCTCTTGCTTCTTCTTCATCCAAAAATCTTTTCGATCTGTCTCTTTTTTCCACAACCAGAGGACTATCGGCACCTTTACCTCCTCCTCCGCCACCACTTCCGCCACCACCGACCCCCGCATCTGCGAAGGGAGGGGTCTCAAATTCTCTTTTCGCCACGTAATCAGAAACTGGAATTTCAATTCCGGCTTCGGCAAGAAAAGCATGAAAATGTCCTCGCGGCGTTTCCAATCCAGCAATATGCTCGGCCTCTGCAGCGAGATAAAGCATCGATGCAACTGATGCAGGAACTTCTTCTCCGGAAGAATCTGAATATATCACACCAACAACTTCCCCAGCCGATTTCTCTCCATGCCCATCGCAAATAGTTGCCATTACTGATTCTGCAATTTGATTTTTGCCAGCAGAAACGAGGTTCACGCAGGCAACGGAAATGTTGTCCGTCGATCCTTCCGAAGTAGCAAAATCTTGCAAAGCTGTTGCGAGAGAAAATTCTTCGGCAGACTCCTTGTCAAATGCTTTTTTTATTTCCGACAAACCTTCTGCTCCCCCAACTTTGTCCGGACAAAATGCTATTCCACGATCCGTTTGGTAGGCTTTAAAATCAGCAGCAAATTTTCTAGAGCCGGCTATGTCGTAAAGCCCATCACAAGAAATTATTAAATCCAATTCTAGAATTTCATCTTTCTTCAAAACTTCTTTTTTGACGCCTCTTTCGTCAACAATGACGAATGAAAAAGTGTTTAGATCATACTCAAAAATGTCAGGAGTCGTCATCAAAACATGACTTTTTCTATTCTTTCCAAGAGCACCACGATCACCTATTGCAGCTCCCATATTCAAGGTTGGGTGAGCACCAGCAGCCGAATGATAAACAACGCGCGGTGTTCTGGTAAAATCTTCAGGAAGATGACCAATTTTCCCCCCAGAACCTTCGACATGCCTTCTTATTCGCGGAACATCCAGATCATGATCTTCCGTTAAAATAATCGAGACGTAACGCCCATCTATCATCTTAGCAACAATTGCAGCGCGAGAATCTCCGAGATTTGCGACGGTAATTTTTGGGAAAATTTTTCCAACTTTTAAATCTTCTTCACTTGGAGGCGTAACTATTGCGCTGCAAAGCGTGGTGCCGTTTACGCAGGTTTTGTGACGACCAACAGTTGCTGCGATCGTTCTTTCGAAAAATGTTTTTGGATTTAAGCGAGCTTCCTCGTTTCTAACTGTTGCAACGAAAATTGTATCTTGCTGCGAGTCCCTCTCTCCAATTGTTTCAGCGACACTGATTCCTGGCACGCTAACAGAAAAATCATGCGCATTTTTATCCGGAACGGATCCAAAATCAAAATCAGAAAAAGCTGGGTGAGACATTGTTTTTTATTTTTTATTTTGAAGAAAATTTCTAACCGCATCAATCACCACAATCCACAAAATCGCCATGAAGCTCAAGGCGATGCAACCGATCAGTTTTTGGTTAAAAATTATTTTTTTTGCGATGGAAATATTTTCTTCGCCCAAAATTAATCCTCCATCGATTTTAAGCTGCCAAGCTTTTGCCATTGCTAAAAATCCGATTCTCGCATCATCGGAAAAAACTTTTTCAATCGCTGCCCAGCTGATGGTGATGAGTAAAAAAATTAGCGGAATTGCAGTGATGAAGAAAAATTTTCGCTGCTCACTTTTTAAAATCAGAACCGTCGCCAGCGTAAGTGCAATGCCTGCCAACATCTGATTCGACATCCCAAAAAGCGGCCAAAGAATGTTGATGCCCCCACTAGGATCAATCACGCCCATGTAGAGGAAATAGCCCCAAGAAGCGACGATGGCGAGACTTGTAACAATGGTTTTCGTAATTGCCATTTTTGCTGCAAGGCGGGCAGGGACAAGCCCAGCCCCTACATGCCTGACGCCTAATGCCTGACGCCTGATTTGCCCCAGCAAATCCTCCAGCATAAACCGCGCTACCCTCGTCCCCGCATCCAACGTCGTCAAAATAAAAATCGCTTCGAACATGATCGCGAAATGATACCAGATCGAAAGCATGTTTGAACCGAAAGCGGAAGAAAAAATATTTGCCATTCCAACTGCAAGAGATGGTGCGCCGCCAGTGCGAGCGTAGAGTGTGTTCTCGCCCATTTGTGCTGCTAAATTTTCCATCACTTCTTTGGCGACAGGAAAAGATTCGGGCGCGGTTGGCGAGTTGATCGCGAAGAAAATTCCTGGATCCAAAACGCAAGCGGCAATCATCGCCATAATCGCAACGCAGCCTTCGAGCAACATGCTGCCATAGCCGATTAAACGCACGTCACGCTCGTCGGAAATAATTTTTGGAGTTGTGCCTGAAGCAACCAGAGAATGAAATCCTGAAATTGCACCGCAGGCAATTGTGATGAATAAAAATGGAAAAATTTTTCCGGAAAAAATCGGACCACTTCCGTCGATGAATTGCGTCAAAGCCGGCATTTGAATTTCTGGACGGAAAATTAGCAGCGCGATCGCGAGTAAAAAAATTGTTCCGAGTTTTAAAAATGACGAAAGATAATCACGCGGAGCAAGCAATAGCCAGACGGGAAGGGTGGCTGCAGCAAAGCCGTAAATGATGATCGCGATTGCTAAAAATTTTCCGTCGCGATTAAAAATCGCAGCAAGATTTTCATCGTAATGCACAATTTTTCCGCCATAAACTGCGAGCAAAAATAAAATTAATCCAACCACGCTAGCTTCGATGACACCGCTTGGGCGTAGGTAGTAGAGGTAGCATCCGATTAGCATCGCGATTGGAATTGTCATCAAAACCGTGCAAGAGCCCCACGGGCTGTGCATCAAAGCCTTCACCACAATTAATCCTAAAACCGAAATTAAAATTATGATGATGGCCAGAGTGCCGATCATTGCTGCATATCCAGCCACTTCACCGATTTCATCCTTGATCATTCTTCCCAAAGATTTTCCATCACGTCGCATCGAAGCACAAAGAATAATCATGTCTTGCACCGCTCCTGCAAAGACCGATCCGATCAATATCCACAAGGTTCCGGGAAGATAGCCGAACTGCGCTGCGAGAGTTGGACCAATTAGCGGACCAGGGCCAGCAATGGCTGCGAAGTGATGTCCAAAAACAATCCAGCGATTGGTTGGAACAAAATCTTTCCCGTCATTAATTTTTGTTGCCGGAGTTTTTTTTCTGCCATCGAGATGCAAAATTTTTGCGGAGATCCACGCGCTGTAAAAACGATAAGCGATGAGTTGAGTGCAAATGCATGCAGCTAAAAACCAAAGTGAAGAAATTTTTTCACCGCGAATTAACGCAATTCCACCGAAAGATGTGGCGCCGATTAGTCCGACTAAAATCCAAAAAGAAATGTGCAAAAAATTTTTTCTTTTTTCGTGAGTCATAGTTCTTGTTGTAATTTTTCTTTTGATCAAAAAGATAAGTTTGGTCTTTTTACCCTAAAAAAGAAACTTCATCCGAAGCAGCAAAATCAACCCTTTCAAAGGTTTTCATGGCAGAAAAAAATACTCTTTCCATTTTAGAAACTATCAAGAAAAAAATGGGCAAGCTCGATCAAAAGCCGAAGCCGGAAAATAAAATTGCAGACCTTAGCGAAGAGTTCCAATACATCACTCCAACAAAAAAAGCAGCAGAAGCAATCGCAGAAAAAAAAGAAGAAATTGTGGCAGCAAAGCCAGCAATAAAATTCGAAGATGATTTAGGAATTGAAGATCTAAAAAAATCTGCAGCTCCAACTCCAGCAAAAACTGAAAAAAAATTAGAAGATTTTAATCTCGATGATTTGGATTTGGATGACGAAACTGCGCTTGTAAAAAAACCTGCGGCGCCTGTTACAGCAAAGGTTGAAGAAGGATTTTCCGAAGAAGATGTCGAAGATTACGAAGACTCAGTAGATCTTTCCGAAGATGAAGAAAAGCCTCTCGAAGAAAAAGCCGAGGATGATTTAAATCTCGACGAATTAGAAATTGACAATCTCGAAGAAGAGCCGAAAGCGCCTGTCGCCCAAGAGCAAGAGGATGATTTGGATTTATCTGCTCTCGATCTCGAAGATGAAAAAACCGCAGAAATTTCGCAAAAAAAACCTGAAGTTGAAGATGAATTAAATCTCGATGATTTGGAATTAGAGCCGGAAGAAATTACTCCGAAACCAGCTGAAGAAAAAGATCCGCTCGATGAGCTAAGCTTGGAAGAGTTGGAGAAAATTCCCGCAGAATCTGCTGCAAAAATAGCCGCTCCGAAAACTGCCGAAGAAGATCCTCTCGATGATATCAGTCTCGAAGAGTTGGAAAAAGAATCAGAAATAGCCGCAACAAAAGCTGTAAAAAAAGAACCAGAAAAAGAAGATAATTTGGATGATATCGATCTGAGTGATTTGGAAGAAGAGAGCGCAAAAGAGGCGGCTCTAGCAAGAGAGAATGAAAAAATAGAAAAACAAATTTCTCCACAAGATGAAATCGATTTGGAATTTGGAAGAGAAATTATGGGAGCAAGACCAGAAATTTCTCGAGTAAGTGAGCAAAAATTTATTCCAAATCAGCAAGCTCAGTCTGAAGAAGAATTTGAAATTGATCAGCCGATTCATCAAGAATTGCCGCAACAAAATTTTGCACCAACTCTCGAGACTCAAGAGCAAGAGGAAAATCTTTCGGAAGATTGGCTATCAGCTCCATTGCCACAAGAAGAGTCTCACTATGCCACGCCAACCGTGAGCAAAATGGAGAGACGTGGAGAAATAATTCACGAAACAACAGCGCGCCAAACCAGCGATTCGATTAAAAGATTGATTGATGCAAAAAATATAATTTCTGGAATTTCAACATTTTCAAAAAATCCGGAGCTCTCCGAAATAGCGATGAATTTGCTCGAGCCGAAATTAGAAAAATGGTGTAATGAAAATCTTTCTGAGCTGGTGGAAAAAGTTGTTCGCGAGGAAATCGAAAAATTAATTCCAAAATCGTAGGAGCTGGCCTTGTGCCAGCCCGGCGGGCGACCACGAGGGTGTCGCGCCCCCTACAGACCAATCATCCCCTTCTCAATCTTCCCCACCCCTTCTCTCACATGCTCCGCACCAATAATCAGCGGAGGTAAAATTCTGATCACATTGTCGCTCGCAGGAATTGTCAGCAAGCCGTTTTCGATGAATTTTTTCACCAGCTCAACATGCTCAATTTTCTGATTTATTTTTATCCCTAGCATCAATCCGATACCGCGAACTTCATCAATCACATCCGGAAATTTTTTCTGCAAATTTTCCAATTCAGATTTTAATTCAGCGCCGATTTTTTTTACATTTTCCAAAAAATCTTTTTCCAACATCACGCTCAAAACCGCGTCAGCAACGGCCATGGCCATTGGGTTGCCACCGTAAGTTGTGCCGTGAACGCCTAGGGTCATTCCGCTTGCGGCATCTTTTGTAGCCAAGCAGGCACCAAGTGGAAAGCCGCCAGCAATGGCTTTGGCGGTGGCGATGATGTCAGGTTTTACACCGTAAAATTCGTAGGCAAAAAGATGGCCGACTCTTCCCATCCCGCACTGCACCTCATCAAAAGCCAGCAACAAATTTTTCTCGTCACAAATTTTTCGTAACTCTTGAATAAAATTTTTGTCCGAAACTCTGATTCCCTCTTCGCCTTGGATCGGCTCAATCAGAATGCCTGCGGTATTTTCGTCGATCGCTTTTTTCACGGCCTCAATATTTCCAAACTCAACATTGTCGAAGCCGGGAAGGGCGGGCTCAAAGCCTTCGAGATATTTTTTCTTCGCCGCGGCAGAAATTGTTGCGATTGTGCGACCATGAAAGGCGCCGGTGAAAGTGATGATGCGATTTTTTTGCGGTTGGTTATTCACGAAGAAATGGCGACGAATCATTTTGATCGCGCACTCAACTGACTCAGCACCGGAATTACAGAAAAAAACGTAATCGGCAAAAGTGTTATCCACTAACTTTTCGGCGTAGTGATTGAGCTCGTTAGCATTGTAAATGTTGGACACATGCCAAAGTTTTTTCGCCTGATTGGTGATGGCTTCAACCATTTTTGGATGACAATGCCCAAGCGCGTTCACCGCAATGCCGGCGCCGAAATCGAGATATTTTTTTCCATCAGAAAAAAGATACATTCCCTCGCCGTGAGAAAAGGCGATGTCAAAACGCTTGTGAACGGGCAGGAGTTTTTGGGAGGTTGTCATTGATTTTAGATTTAAGATTTTAGATTTAAGATTTGTGAGACAGGATACGAATTTAACTTAAATCCTAAATCTAAAATCTAAAATCTAAAATTTATGCTCTTCGATTCACCCGAAACAAAACATCGAATTCTCACCGAATTTTTAAAAATCTGTCCCTTCGATGGATGGAATAACAGCGCGCTTTTGAAGGCGATGGAGATTTGCGGAATTGGCGAAAATTTTCTCAGTTTAATTTTTGAAAATGGATGTGTGGATTTGGCAGAATTTTATGTCGAATCGCAAAATCAAAAATCAGCAGAAATTTTAGAAAATTTAAGCGGAAAAAAAATTCGAGATAAAATTCGTCTCTCGCTTTATGCCCGTTTCGAAGTCGAAAAAAATCATAAAATTGCATTGCAAAGATTGATTAATTTTTATCTAGATCCAAAAAATTTTACTTCTTTTAAAATCGGCGCAAGACCCTTGATTCAAGGCTTAAAACTAAGTTTCAAAATTGCAGATTTTATCTGGAAAAATATCGGCGATGAATCAACTGATTTTAATTTTTACACCAAAAGATTAACCCTCGGAAAAATTATTTTTCGCTCGCTTTTCACCTTTCTAAAAGATGAATCACCTGACTTCGAAAAAACAAAAAAACTCATCGATTCCGAAATTGAAAAAGTGATGAAGTTCGAGAAGCGCAAGGCGCAGATAAAAAAATTTTCTGCCACCGCAAAAAAAACTTGCGAGGAATTTTTCCTTGATGAAAAAGGTCAGCCAAAATCTCCAAAAAATTTCCTAAAAAATTTACCCTTTTTCCGCTTAATCAAAAAGTAATCTGAAGTCACTTACGACTTACGACTTACGACTTACGACTTACGCCTAATCCGTGTCCACAACCTTCAACATCCTAGATTTAATCGTCCTAGTCTTCGCGATGATTTTCATCACGACCGCATTTTTTCGTGGCTTCGTGAAGGAAATTTTTTCGCTATTTAACTGGCTGATTGCGCTTACTCTTTCTTATCTTCTCGCACCATACCTCTCGAAATTATTACTCTTTTATTCCGACAATAAATTCGTAGCGGATATTGCTGCACGAGTCATAATTTTTATTTTCGTTTTCATTGCTACCGCGCTTTCAACTTCGGGGCTGTGCAAGGCGTTAAAAGAAAAAATGTCGAAGGTTTTTGATCGCTCGCTCGGCGTGCTTTTCGGCATCGTCAAAACTTTGCTAATCTTCGGTTTTATTTACTCCATCTCGCTAAATCTTTACGGATTTTTATTGGGGAAAAATGTCGAAGAAAATTCCGCTCCGCTGCCAGAATGGTTGTTGCAAGCCAAGTGCTACAATATTTTGCATCTCTCGGGAAATACTCTCGACCCACTGGTAAAAAAATTCTTCGATGCTACCACAAAAAATTTGGATAAAGTCGTTCCCAAGCAAGATAATCTCGATGAGAAAATTAACGAATTGTTAAACAAAAAAGATGTTGCAGAGCCGCTAGATGAAAGCTCGGAAGACGCTGGCTACAACAAAAAAGACATCGAAAAAATGAACCGTCTAATTGAGATTATTGATAAATAAATTTTTTGGAAAATGAGCAGACCAAAAAGACTGCAAAGTTTAAAAAGATCTACAGGTGATGGTCAAAATATCTGGGATGAAGAGCTCTCTGACTTCGAATGCAGAGCGTGACCTGATCCCAGATGCGATTGATGTCATGCATTACCGACAGGAGCGGCTACATCAGCAACGAGCGCCCAAGTCGGCGATACCGGAACAACAAGAACTACTCGCCGTTAAAATAACTAATCTTCAAATTTTATGTTCAGACTCACGGGAAAAAACGCATTAATAACCGGTGCCACCGGAGGCATTGGGGCCGCAATTGCCAAGGCTCTGGCTAAGCAAGGGGCGAGGTTGGTTTTGTCTTCGACGAAAGAAGAAAAGCTGCAAGAGCTTGTCGCGGAAATCGGCGGCGATCACAAAATTCTCGCCTGCAATTTATCCGACGTCGCTGCCGTCGACGCCTTATTCGACAAGGCTGAGGAGCTTGTCGGGCAAATCGATATTTTAGTCTGCAACGCTGGCATCACCAAAGATAATTTGGTTCTGCGCATGAAAAATGAAGATTTCGATCACGTGCTCGACGTCAATCTCAAATCAACTTTTATCCTCAATCGCAACGCCGTCAAAAAAATGATGCGCCGAAAATATGGCCGCATCATCAACATCGCGTCGGTTGTTGGCGTCACGGGAAATCCCGGCCAGTGCAATTACGTCGCTTCAAAAGCGGGAATGATCGGCATGACCAAATCGATGGCGCAAGAAGTTGCTAGTCGTGGCATCACGCTGAATTGCGTCGCCCCCGGCTTCATCCAAAGCCCGATGACTGATGTTTTGAACGACCAACAACGCGAAGCAATCCTCACTAAAATTCCCGCTGGAAAAATGGGCGACGCTGCCGACATCGCCAAATCTGTTGCCTTTCTTGCAAGCGAAGATGCGGGCTACATCACCGGTCACACGCTGCATGTGAATGGTGGAATGTTTATGAATTAGCGAAATGCGTCATCAAAAAATTCCAGCTTCTGAAGAGCGAATGCTAAAAATCTTACTTGCTGAGCAAGAGCGCGGAATGCTCAACACCATAGTCAGAGATAATAAGCTGGAAATCGTCAGAGAAATTCTCGAGAGAGGTAAAGTTAAAGCTTCAACTCTTGCTGATATGGATGGCGATAATATCGCCACAATTCACCATTGCCAATCTCCAGAAATGTTGCGCTTGTTGGTTGAATATGGCGGAGAGGGTCTGATTACAAAAAAAAACATACAGGAAGGTGTGAGTTTTTCTTTCGTTAAACTTGCCCTTACTACGCATGATTTAAAAATGGTGCGTTGCTTATTCGAAGAATTCCACATTGGCGCCGCTGTAGGCGACACTATCAAAAATGTTCTTTATTACACAGCTCGCAATAAAGCCTCCCGTAAAGCATGGTACGAAGAAAAAGAGGATGATGTTTTTTTATACGTTTTTGAAAGGTTTCCGGAGTTGGTAAAAATAAAAGTGGACGAAGTCGAAGAATACCCAATTACTCCAATTATGGTTAGAGGTGACATCATAATCATTAGAGCGGTGCTAGAAAATACGAGAATGAGAGCAGCTCTGCTTGGTATTAATTTCGACAATGAAAACAACATCATTCACGAAATGGTGAAAATTGCGTCTAAGGTTAAAGGAGCTGCAGGGCACATGGCAGGATATGCGATAAATCCAAAAACAGTCGAAAATTACAAACACATTATCCATTTATTTTCAGAAAATTTTCCAGAATTTTTATCTCAAAAAAACCATGATGGTCTGACGCCATTTTCTTATGCAGCTCGTACAAATGAACTAGATCTCGCTCAGGAAATGTTTGAAGTCTGTCCCAGCATTTTAGCTAGAGATTCAAGTTTAAATGAAGGTGAAAAAATTGCTTTGATTCCTGCGGTTGTGCGAGGAAAAAAAGACGCGTCCGAAGATCTTATCCTCGCAGCACTTGATGAAAAAATGTTCGATCTTTTTTCTCACCTTCGCACGAAAGCTACTGAAAAATTATTTAGTAAATTTTTACCAAAAATTTATGAAAAACTTTGCGACGCGATTAAAGAAGGCGACATCGAATTAGCGGTAAAAATTGCAGAAATTTTTCCGGAATTTATTGAAAAAAAATACCTTAAACCAGTAAGGCCTGTAGCGACTTCTGAGGAAGATTCGATTGAAGATGAAGGTAAAACATTTTCAATTTCAACAATTGGATTTGCTCTTGAGTTAGGAAGAGAAAAAATCGTTGATGCTTTTCACCAAATTTTAGAAAGAACATTTCCGGTGACTGAAAAAGAAAAGCTAGAAACAGAATCAGCAAAAAGGGAGTTTGCAGCAGCAACCGATCCATCAGGGAAAGTTGCGGTATTTGCTTCTCGAATGGCTCTATTATTGCGCGAATCAACAGAAATTAAACGTTAAAATGCCAACAACTCACAAAACAAAAGTCGCCATCATCGGCTCTGGCCCCGCAGGTTTCGCCGCCGCAATTTATGCCGCGCGCGCTAATCTTGAACCGATCATCATCAATGGCATGCAACCCGGAGGGCAGTTGACGATCACAACTGATGTCGAAAATTATCCCGGCTTTGCTGATGTCATTCAAGGCCCGTGGCTCATGGAGCAAATGGAAAAGCAAGCAGTTCACGTCGGTACCAAAATTTTTCACGATCACATCAAGCAAGTCGATTTTTCCTCGCGGCCATTTCGTTTAATTGGTGAATCGGATGATGTTTACGAAGCCGATGCAATCGTGATTGCAACAGGTGCGCAAGCAAAATGGCTCGGGCTTGAATCCGAAAAAAAATTCCAAGGATTTGGTGTTTCAGGATGTGCAACTTGCGACGGATTTTTCTTTCGTGGCAAAGAGGTGATCGTCGTTGGCGGAGGCAATAGCGCGGTCGAAGAGGCTTTATATTTAACCAATCATGCCAAAAAAGTTTATGTGGTGCATCGCCGCGATAAATTTAAATCGGAAAAAATTCTGCAAGATCGCTTGTTTAAAAATCCGAAGATCGAAGTGATTTGGAATCATGCTTTGGATGAAGTTTTGGGATCAGAAAATCCGAAATCAGTAACAGGCGCGCGCTTGAAAAACACAGTTTCCGGCGAGTTCCTCGAAATGAAAATCGACGGAATTTTCATCGCCATCGGTCACAAACCAAATTCCGATTTGTTCAAAAATACTGGATTAGAAATTGATCCAGAAGGATACATCATAACAAAGCCCGACTCTACAGCGACAAACATTTCTGGCATTTACGCCGCAGGTGATATCCAAGATAAAATCTACCGCCAAGCCGTGACAGCGGCTGGAACTGGATGTATGGCGGCGTTAGAAATCGAAAAATTTTTGGCGCATTAACGTAAATTCGTAGGGGCGAGCCTTGTGCTCGCCCGCGGATGGCCACAAGGGCCACCCCTACCTAATCAAATGTAATTTATGACCAACTCCCTCTCCCTCCAAATCGATAAAAACGGCGTCGCAAATTTAATTTTTGATTTGCCGAATGAAAAAATTAACAAGCTTTCCGCGCCAGTGTTGGCAGAGCTTGAGAAGGCGGTTAATGTGATCGATGGGAATAAGGCGATTCGAGTTCTGATCATCACTTCCAACAAAAAAGATATTTTCATCGCTGGCGCTGACATCAATGAAATCAAGGATATTCGCGATCCGGCAGATGCGCTCGCCAAAGTTTCTCGTGGTCAAAATATTCTCACAAAAATCGCGCAGCTAAAAATTCCAACAATCGCCGTGATCAATGGCGCCTGCTTGGGAGGAGGATTGGAACTTGCTCTCGCTTGCCAATATCGCGTCGGAATTGTGAATAAAAAAACCACTCTCGGATTACCAGAAGTTAATCTTGGAATCATTCCAGGATTTGGTGGAACACAGCGCTTGCCAAGGTTAGTCGGCTTACAAGAATCGCTCAGAATTATTCTTTCTGCGAAAGCCATCGATAACAAAAAAGCCTTTAAAATCGGGCTCGTAGACGATCTTATTCGCGAAGAATTTTTGGAAGAAAAGCTCGGACATTTCGTCACTGAAATTTTAAAAAACGGCGAAGAAAATCATTATTTAAAACGAAGAAAAGAGGCGAAGAAAAAACGCTTTATTTTCGAATCGCTGCTCTTTGGAAAATATTTTATTTTTTATTTGGTCAGAAAAGATTTATTCGGAAAGACCAAGGGGCAATATCCCGCGCCATTTTATGCATTAGAAGTTGTTAAAAGAACTTACGGACGAACTTACGGCACACGCGGATTTAAAGTTGAACTTGATGCGTTTTGCGAACTCGTAATTGGCGATATTTCAAAAAATTTAATCGAGATTTTTTTTACCAACGAAGCCTTGAAAAAAGACGAAGGTGTTGATGGCTTGACGCAACCGTCACGAGAAATTCACAATGCGGCTCTTCTTGGCGCTGGCGTGATGGGAGGTGGAATTGCTTGGCTCTTCGCCAATAACAACATCAATATTCGCATCAAAGACATCACACAAAATGCGATCGCGCTTGGCTATAATCAAATCGTAAAAGTTTTTAATCAGCTCAAAAAAATTCGAAAATTATCGTCGGAAGAAATCAGCATGAAAACTGCACATGTCACGGCGAGCACTGATTTTGCTGGCTTCAATCATGCTGAAATTGTCGTCGAAGCCGTCGTAGAAAATATGGCGGTTAAAAAAAGAATTTTAGCCGAAGTTGAAAAACAAGTGAATGTCGACACAGTAATCGCTTCAAATACTTCCTCACTTTCAATTTCAGAAATGGC
>CAINKA010000061.1 GCA_903849835.1 uncultured Alphaproteobacteria bacterium | reverse complement strand
CGTGTGCTCTTCCGATCTCCAGAATCATGCTTCACCCTTCGACAGGCTCAGGATGGGCTCAGCATGACGTCTGTAGATTTAAAATTTTTTATAAAACTCTGCCGCCTCTCTATTCGCAGTGATTCTGCTAAAATTAATCGATTCGATGAAAATGCCTTCCAAGCTACGAGCTCGGGAAAGTGCGACATAGGCCTGTCCCGGACTGAATACATCCGACAAGTCGCAAGAAATTTTATCGAGAGTAAGGCCCTGCGATTTATGAATCGTCATCGCCCAAGCCAGAATTAACGGCACTTGCGAGACTCCAGCATCAGTAACCATCATCTTTTTTTCATCGTCGAATCTTTCAATCAGCCATTCTTCCGGAGAGATTGCTAAAATTTTTCCATTCGCAAATTCAACGATCGGATAGAATTTTTTCGGCGAAAATTCTCGCACAATTCCAAGCGAGCCATTGATGATCCCATCTTTTTGGTAAGTATTTTTTATCATCATCACCTGCGCTCCAACCTTGAGCTTCAAGGATTCCGCTGCCATACAATTTTTTTTGATGAACTCGATTTTATCCGGCAATCCAAAATATTCAGCTTGATGAGAAATTTCTTCGCGCGGAATTTTTTGCAATTCCAACTGATTAATTTTTTCAACTTTGATGTTGTGCGTCGTCAGAATTGTTGGACGAATTGCGGAATTTTTATCCTTGGCATTCAGCCTTGAATTCAAAGCTTCGCGATCACTTTCATCGAGCTTACCAAAACGCAAATTATTTAAAATTTTTATAAATTTTTTATCCGATTGACGAAAAATTTCTTCAAGAACAAAAACCTGCAAACCTAATTCCTGCCACGATTCAGACTGAAAAGAAAAATTAAAATTCTGACCATTTCTGTTGATCGGAGGAAGCTGCAAAAAATCTCCGAATAGCATCATTTGCACGCCTCCCATCGGCGCATTATTTTCCCTAACTGCACGAAAAACCTGATCGAGAATTTCAAAAACTTCGGCGGAAATCATCGAGATTTCATCAATCGCCAAAGCTCTGACCTGCTTGATTCTGCGCCTTACGCGGCTGAATTTTTTACTCAAAATATTTTCGATGATCACATCGACAGGCATGTTCGCCAAACCGATGCCAGCCCAAGAATGAATCGTAGATCCGCCAACGTTAACCGCTGCAATACCGGTGCTGGCGGTAACTTCGAGGCCGAGCTGTCCGTAATGTCGCTTGAGAAAGTTGAGGAGGTAGGATTTTCCGCTGCCCGCACCACCAGTTACAAAAATATTTTTGCCGGCTTCGAAAGCTTCAATAACTGATTTTTGTTGGCTGGAGAGGAGGGAGAAATCTGGAGGAAGAGTGGTGGAGGAGGTCATGATGAATGTCGTGGGGACGGCAATGCTGCACGTCTCCACGAAAATTAATTTTATTTTTTCGCTCTAACTTCTGCGATTTTTGCTTTCAACGCATCGATCTCGAGAGCGCCAGGAATAAGCTCTTCACCGATCACAAATCCCGGAGTTCCGTTAATGCCAATTGAGTTTCCAAGAACCAAGTTGGCTTGGATCATTCCGGTGATTTTGTCTTTGTTATTTTTCAAAGACGCTTCCAATTTCGCGCCGCTAATTCCGACGGATTTCGCAATTTTAATCGCCGCATCTTTTCCTCTTTCACTGCTTTTCATCATGGCATCGTGGAATTTTTTGTAAGATGCCGGTTCAACCAATTGAATGGCGAACGCAACTTCGGTCATCTCGTGAGAAGGTTGGCCAAGAATTGGAAATTCTTTGTAAATGATTCGAACTTTTTTATCGGACTGCAAAAGCTCTTCCACCGTGCCATTAGCCTTTTTGCAATAGCCGCAGGAATAATCGAAAAATTCAACGATCGACACATCGTAGCCAGCTGGCGCATATTCCGGAGAATTTGTATCGGCGAATAATTCGTTCAATTTTGTGCCGATAGTTTTTTGAGCATTTTTTGTCTGCTCTTCCATCATTTTTTTCTGCATGTTATTGACGGAATCGATGATGGCTTTTGGATTAGCTGCGATCCATTTTTCGATTACTTTTTCAGCATCTTCGACATTTTTTACACGCATGTCTTTGTCCAAACCACTTGGATTTATTTCTGCTTTCGGAGCTTCTGGAGCTGGCGGAACCGCAGCTTCTGTTGGATTGTTAGGTTTTTTTTCTCCAAGAAATGCGTAAGCTCCTCCGATTACGAGTAGGACTGCAATAGCGATGATTATTGGCTTAACCAAAGACGGATTGGATCTCAAATTTTTGTTGAGGAAAGGCATAAATTTTGAAAATGAATTGGGATTTTAAAACAGAAATGAGCAACTTTTGCGAGCGGCATTAAATTAACCTCAACTTACAAATGCAACCCAAAATACAGCCAAATTTTTCCACCGAAAAATCTTACAAAAACCTGATCGTTGCAGGCATTGATGAGGCCGGTCGTGGACCGCTTGCAGGGCCAGTTGTGGCCGCTTGCGTAATTCTAAATCACGATGATTTTCCAAGCGAAATTAATGACTCAAAAAAGCTTTCAAAAATAAACCGAAAAAAAATATTTTTTGAGCTACAAAAAAAATCACAATTTGGAATTGGAATAGTCGGTGAAAAAATTATCGATGAGATCAACATTCTTGAAGCAACAAAACTGGCAATGCTTCACGCCTTTTTGGATTTACAAAAAAAATATAAAATTTTTCCGCAAATAATTTTGGTCGATGGAAATTTTCGTCCTTTTGCAAAACAAGATCAAATTTCCGAAATAATTCCAATTGTAAAAGGTGACCAAAAAAGCCTGTCAATCGCTGCAGCATCAATAATCGCCAAAGAAACTCGAGATGAAATCATGCTGCAACTTCATCAAAAATATTCGCAATTTGGTTTTGACAAACATGCCGGATATCCAACAAAATTTCACGTCGAAAAAATTCAAGAATTTGGAATTTGCGAGTTTCACCGGAAGTCGTTTGAACCAATAAAATCAAGCCTTTTTGGAGAATCCAAAATCTTAAATCTATACCCATTCCAGCTGAAGAAACCGATTGATCAAAATTACAAAAACCTCGATGTCATGCTGAGCCTATCGAAGCATGATTCTGGTTTCGGTGCCTAGACTCATGCTTCGACAAGCTCAGCATGACGCTGAAGTTTAATCAACTTCTTCAAGTGGAATTGGATAAAATCTAAAATTTATTAAATGCCTGATATCAGCCTTGCCAGCAACCTACTTCACGCCGGAAAAATAATTTCTTTCGCCACCGACACCGTTTACGGACTTGCCGTCGATGCCAGCAATTTCAACGCTGTGGAGGATTTATACAAAATAAAAAATCGTGGAAAAAATAAACCAATCGCGATTTTTTTGAAGAATTTGGAAGAGGCAAAAAAACTTTTTTATTTCGATGAGACTGCAGAAAAAATTTCTGCAAAATTTTTACCAGGAAGTTTAACTCTGGTGCTCAAAACTAGGCCGCAAGCTGCTTCTTTACTAGCTTCAAACCTAAATCAAAATAGTGACGGATTTCTAGGATTCAGAATTTTAGATCAAAAATTTACGCAAGATTTACTTGAAAAATTTGGTGGAATTATTGCTGTGACTAGTGCAAATCCAGCTGGGAAAAAACCGGCGATTATTTCCGCAGAAGTAAAAAAATATTTTGGCGACCTTAGTCTAATCATTGATGGCGGCACTTGCGAAAAAAAAATTGCCTCAACCGTCGTAAAAATTTCCAACAATAAAATCGAAATCCTGCGTCAGGGCTCAGTAAAATTATGAAAATTCTCGAACTGTTAAAAAACCCAATCATCAAAACTATCGGCATTGTTACGATTCTTTATTTTGCACTTTTTGCCGATAAAAAAAATCCGGAATCGCTTGGAAATCGCCTGTCTCCAGAAAAAATAAAACAGCATGTGAGCGAGGTAACGGAAAAGAGTAAGTTCATCATAACCAATGTCCAAATGGCTAAAGAGGCTGTAAAAAATCAACCTCCACAACAAATTTCAGATGAACCTGTGGCACAAATTTCCATCGAAGATTTGGAAATTGGAGAAGGAGAAGAGCTTCTTTCTTGCGGTGGCGAGGCTGAAATTACTTACGGAATTTATACCAAAGACAGCAAGCAGTTAGAATTTTCTAAACCTGAAAAAATCGTAATTGGCAGCAGAAAAAACTATTTGATCGAAAAAAATATCATCGGCATGAAGAAGTCCGGAATCAGAACCATCGAGGTTCCGCAGAAGTTTCAAACTGGAGATAAAAAATTATACGAGCTACTAAAATTTAATCAGACGGATTTAAAATATCAGATCACGCTTTTATCTTTCGTGGGAAATGTTGATCCAACTGCAACTTGCGATTAAACACTGTCAGCTAATGAAAAAATCCCACGACTCCTTCTCAAAATTTCTTTACGATTATTTACCGCTGATTGTTTTTTTCGCCTGCTATAAATTCGCGAAAACCCCCGATCCTCTAATCACCGCAACGATTTACATGGTCATCACAACTTTCGTGACTTTGATCATCGCTTACATTCTGACAAAAAAAATTCCGATGGTCGCACTAGTTTCAGGAATAGTTTTGGGAATATTTGGCGGTCTGACAATCGCACTGAAGGACGACATCTTCATCAAAATAAAACCAACAATCGTTAACCTGCTTTTCGCCACAATTTTACTCTACGGATATTTTTTCAAAAAACCTTTTTTGTCTTATCTTTTGGGTGAGCAAATCAAAATGAGCAATCGAGCTTGGCTTACTCTGTCAATGCGTTGGGCAATATTTTTTATTTTCTTGGCAGCGCTGAATGAATTTATCTGGAGATCTTTTTCAACTGATTTTTGGGTGCAGTTTAAAGTTTTTGGCATGATGCCAATTTCGATGATTTTTACCATCTCGCAGGTGCCGTTTATGATGAGGGAGATGAAGAAATAATTTGCTGTAGAGCTTTTGGGCAGACTTTAGAAGTCCATAATCGTCACAATATCCGCGTTATTCACATCCTCAACCATCGCCACCGACGCAGAATCCTTATCAACTTTTTTTACAACTCCGATCAATAATCCTGATGGCAAAGTGTCGCCATCGCCAGAGGTGAAAACCCAATCCTCTTCTTTGATCGTGTGATTTTTTGGCAAGTATAAAATTTCCATTTTGCTACTGCTATCTCCTGCCAAAATGCCTCTGACTCTAGCTTTCGAGGTTATGATTGGGATGCGAGAAATTGCGTCTGTTGCTAAAATAATGCGCGATTTATCTTCTCCGACTTCCGCTATTCGACCAATAACGCCGTGCGTTCCCGTCACGATACTTCCTTCTTTTATCCCGCGATTTTTTCCGGCATCGATAAAAATATTTTGATTAAAAATTTCGTGCGATCTGCCAATAATTTTTGCCACTTTAAAGCTCGAAGTTTTTGCACTGATGAAGTTTAAAATATTGCGCAGCTCTTTATTTTCTTGGTGGACGTTGAGCGATTTGATGTAGAAGGATCTAAGCTGTGTGAGCTCTTCTTTTAAAATTTTATTATCCTCTTTCGCGTCAACCAATTCGTGAAAATCCGTGAGAAGATTGATGATGGTGTTGAAGGGGAATGCTGCGAATTTTACGATCGGCATTGAGATGCTAACGAAGCCGAATGATATGCTTTTGGAGAAGTTGTTGCCTAGGCTGGAAGAGATCAAAAAAATCACGCATAAAAAACTAAAAAACACAGTTTCGATTTTTTTAAAAATTAAATCGAAACTGTGTTTGAAGCTGTAATTGTGTCGTGATTTTGAGAAGTTGAGGTGATTCATTTTTAAAACAACGAGGTGACTAAATCATTTTGCAGCGGGCGGACACATGGGCCCTCCCCTACAATCAACTTAATCTTGTCTGAACAAAGTGGCGCGGAACATTTTGGTATTTTCTAAAACTTTTCCGCAGCCATTTACCACGCAAAGCAACGGATCTTCAGCGACAAACACTGGCAATCCCGTTGCTTGGCGAACAACGTAATCAAGATTTTTTAGCAAAGCTCCTCCGCCGGAAAGCACGATTCCGCGCTCAACAATGTCGGATGAAAGTTCTGGAGGAGTGCACTCGAGCGCGACCTTAATTGCGTCGACGATTTGTTCGACTGGCTCCATCAAGCTTTCCGCTATTTGTCTTTCGGTCAAAATCATTTCTTTCGGAATCCCGTTTGAAAGATCTCTGCCTTTAACTTCGATTGTTGCGCCATCGCCTTCTTCTGGAGGACAAGCTGCTCCAACAGTTTTTTTGATGCGCTCTGCTGTTGATTCTCCGATCAACAAATTGTGGTAACGACGGATGTAGGAGATGATCGCCTCATCCATTTTATCGCCACCAACACGCACGGATCTTGAATAAACAATGCCGCCAAGAGAAAGAATTCCAACTTCGGTAGTTCCTCCACCAATATCCACAATCATTGAGCCCGTAGGTTCGGTGACAGGAAGATTTGCACCAATTGCAGCAGCCATTGGCTCTTCGATCAAATAAACTTCATTCGCGCCGGCACCTTCTGCGGCATCTTGAATGGCGCGTCTTTCGACAGGAGTCGAGCCAGACGGAACGCAAATGATGACCAACGGCCCTAACCAACTTTTGGTTTGGTTAACTTCACGGATGAAGTGCTTGATCATTTCTGCAGCCACTTTGAAGTCGGCAATCACGCCATCTTTCAGTGGACGAATCGCATCAATTTTTGCCGGAGTTCTGCCCAACATCATCTTCGCGGTATTGCCAAAAGCGCATGGAATTAATCTGCCATTTTCATTGATCACAGCGACAACCGACGGCTCATTGAGAACAACACCCTGACCACGCACATAAACCAAGGTGTTTGCGGTGCCCAAATCGATTGCGATATCCTTCGATGAAAGTGAGAAAAATTTTGAGAGAAACATTTTTGAGCTCCTTAGTTATTTTTTAATTTGTCTAGACAGTTGATATAAGCGATTGCAGAGGCTGTTAACACATCCGTATCGGAACCATTGGCGCTAAAAATTCTGTTATTTTCTTTTAAACGAACAGCAACATTAGCTTGAGCGTCAGTCCCTTCGGTAACCGCTTGGACCTGATATAATTCAAGACTAGCATTGTGAATAATTAACTTGCTGATGGCGTTGAAAACCGCATCTACTGAACCGTCTTTCGAGCGAAAAGTAGTTTCGACCTCCCCATTGTCAATTTTTATTTTAACCTTGGCGAAAGCCTCTTCACCCGTGCTAGACCTGACTTCCAAGCTGATCAAATTATAGCGAGATTTTTTATTTACGATTGAATCATCAACGAGCGCAACGATGTCTTCGTCCAAAATTTCTTTTTTCTTGTCGGCCAAATCTTTGAATTTTTTGAAAGCTTCGCCAAGCATTTCTTCCGACAAATCATAACCGATTTCTTTCAAGCGATCTTTGAAGGCCGCACGTCCAGAAAGTTTTCCTAAAGTCAAAGAGGTTTTTTCCAAACCAACAGAAGTTGGAGTCATGATTTCATAGGTCTCACGATTTTTTAGCATACCATCTTGGTGAATTCCGCTTTCATGCGCAAAGGCGTTAGCACCAACAATGGCCTTGTTATATTGCACTGCAAAACCGGTGATGCTCGAAACTAATTTCGAAATTCTGGTGATCATTTTGCTATCGACTCCCGTCTCGACCCCATAAAAATCGGAACGCGTTTTTATCGCCATCACGATTTCCTCCAAAGCTGCATTTCCTGCGCGTTCTCCGATGCCGTTGATGGTGCATTCGATCTGCCTTGCGCCAGCACGCATCGCAGCTAAAGAATTCGCAACTGCCAACCCTAAATCATCGTGGCAATGCGCTGAAATCACTGCTTTGTCGATGTTGGAAACATTGTTTTTTATCGCCGAAATTAAATCGAAATATTCTTCAGGAGTGGTGTAGCCGACAGTGTCTGGAATGTTGACTGTGTTGGCGCCAGCGCTAATCGCAACTTCAATCGCTTTGAATAAAAAATCACGATTTGAACGCGTCGCATCTTCCGGCGACCAATCAACTTCACCGCAAAAATTTCGTGCCAAAGAAACGCTTTCTTTGATCGCCGCAAGCACTTGAGCTTCGTCCATTTTCAACTTGAATTGCATGTGAATTGGAGAGGTCGCAAGAAAAGTGTGGATGCGTGGCCGAACCGCTGGTTTCAAGCTTTCCGCAGTTCGTTCGATATCGGATTTTTTGGCGCGCGCCAATCCGCAAATTGTTGAATTTTTAATCACTTGCGCGATGCGATTTACCGCTTCGAAATCACCATTTGATGCAGCGGGAAAACCAGCTTCAATCACATCGACTCCCATTTTTTCGAGAGTTTTTGCGATCAAAAGCTTTTCTTCCAAATTCATCGTCGCACCAGGCGCCTGTTCACCATCGCGTAAAGTTGTGTCGAAAATTATGACTCGCTCTTTCATTTGTTTTTTTAAAAAATTTGATTGGAAGTTTTGCAATCAAACTACAAATTCGGCCAGCTAATTGTAAACTTAATTTTTCCCAAAAATGCTTAAAAAAAATGACGTCGTCGATATCGTCTCTCTCGGCACTGCTTGCACTTCTGACGAGATAAAAAAAATAAAAAATTACGTAAAAAAAATCGGATTAATTCCGAATATTTTTTTGGAAAAAGAAACAACGTTAAAAAAATCCGTCACTCACGAATTCCCTTCTTTTCCTGCCGAAACACGTTTTGAACAATTAAAAAAATCGATCGAAAATCCAAATTCAAAAATAATTTGGTGCAGCCGCGGCGGCTACGGTAGTGCAGAAATTTTGCCTTTTTTGATGAAAATGAAAAAGCCCAAAACCCAAAAAATTTTTATTGGATTTTCCGACATTTCTTCGCTGAATATTTTTTTGATTCAACAGTGGGGTTGGAAAGTTGTGAGTGCGCCGATGCTGATCCAGCTTGCGCTGGCGAAGGTTTTAAAAAAATCTGAGGCAGCGATTTTGGATTTACTTTTCGGAAGAGTGAAGGAGTTGAGATACAAGTTAATCACCCTCACCCCAGCCCTCTCCCCTCAAGGGAGAGGGAGTTACACCGAGCTCGGACTG
>CAINKA010000060.1 GCA_903849835.1 uncultured Alphaproteobacteria bacterium | reverse complement strand
CTAATCAATGACTTACGACTTGCGACTTGCGACTTGCGACTACCCAAAAGGCCTCAAAATCGCCACCACAAATTGCGGAATAAAATATAAAAATCGCGACGATTTGCTGCTCATTATTTTTGAAAATGAAGCAAATGTTGCAGGTGTTTTTACCAGCTCCTCCATGCCTGCAGCGCCTGTCACATGGTGTAAAAAAAATATCGCAACTGGCACAGCAAAAGCACTCATTGTCAATGCCGGAAATGCAAATGCCTTCACCGGAAAAGATGGAGAAAATGCCGTTTTAGCTACAGCGGAAAAAGTTGCAAAAGAGTTTGGTTGTAAGGAAGAGCAAGTCTTCATTTCATCGACAGGAGTGATTGGAGAAACTCTAAAAGTTGAGTTAATCACCGCAGCAATTCCACAAATGATAAAAAGTTTCTCTAGCGATGAGACCGCGTGGGACAAAGCTTCTCGCGCTATCATGACAACAGACACCAAGCCAAAATTAATTAAAAAAACCTGCGAAATTTCTGGCAAAAAAGTTTCGATTATTGGATTCGCAAAAGGCTCGGGAATGATTGCGCCAAACATGGCAACGATGCTTGGATATATTTTTACCGACGCCAATATTTCATCCACAACTCTTCAAATTTTGCTGAAAGAAGTGACGGAAAAAAGTTTTAATGCAATCACCGTAGATTCAGACCAGTCAACGAACGACACCGTTTTATTTTTCGCAACCAAGACCGCTGGGAATCATCCGATTACAGATTCGTCATCGAAAGAAATTTCAGATTTTAAACAAACTTTGCATGAAGTGGCTCTTGGCTTGGCAAAGATGATCGTTGTTGATGGAGAGGGTGCAAAAAAATTAATCGAAATTGAAATTGAAGGCGCAACAAACGAAATTCAAGCGAAGGAAGTTGCATTTTCAATCGCAAATTCTCCGCTGGTAAAAACTGCGATTGCAGGCGCGGATCCTAATTGGGGACGCATTGTAATGGCAGTCGGAAAATCTTGCAAAGAAACTTCACCAGAAAAAATTATCGTAAAAATTGGCGATCATCCTCTCACAAAAAATGGCGCAAAACATCCGGATTATGTGGAAAAATTAGTTCACGAATATCTCAAAAATTCCGAAGTAAAAATTTCTGTAAATCTTGGGATAGGAGCTTGTAGAGCGGTTGTGTGGACATGCGACCTCAATGAAGAATATATCAAAATTAACAAAGATTATCGAAGCTAGATGAGTAAAATTTCTTCAGAAATTAGATTTGAAAAAGCGCGAAAACGATTGTCTGAGGCCTTTAAAGAGCTGGAAGAAGTGATCAAAGAAAAAATGCGACAAGTTGCAGATGAACCAAAAGCTGGAGATGATTTATCTAGGCTGCAAAGCCATTCCACAATAATTCAGAACCTCAATTCTGAGGTAAATAATTTACAAAATTCTCTTTCGAATTTGGGGAAAGAAACGGAATTTTTGAACGAGAAAAATAAAATTTTATCAGAAAGTTTTTCTAAATTTCGCAGCGATCAATTGGTTTTGGTTGAGGCGATTGAAGCTGATCTATGTAGCATCGAAGAGATAATAGAAAATGAGGATCAAGAATGATATTGGAACTCCAAATCGGAAAATCACGATACAAAATAACCTGCGAAGAATCTGAGAAAAACAAATTACTTCACCTCGCAAAGAAGCTAAATGAAAGGCTTGGCAAGCTTTCTATTAATTTTAAAAATGCTGATGAAAAAACTTTATTAGCAATTTCTGCACTGATGATTGAGGAAGAATTGGAGCAAAAAAAATTCGATGAATCGCAGGGAGATTCAGATCAATTAAAGTCCGATGAGGCTAGGAAATTAAACGATCAAGACATCTATGATGCTGTGAGCGAAAACATAGAAAATATTTCTGATTACATCGAAAAACTTAGCAAAAAAATTCAGAATTATTGATGGGAATCGAAACAGAAAAATCAAAACTTCGAGAAGTTTTTAAGCAAAAAAGATCATCGCTTTCACGAGAAGAAGTGGCGAAAAAATCGCAACAAATAAATCAAAATTTTATAGAAAATTTATTGCCAAAAATTTATCAAAAAAACTCGGATAAAATTTTTTCTCTTTATCTTCCATCTGGCAATGAAGTAACTACCAACCTGATCGCAGAGCATTTTAAAAAAAATAAAATAAAATTTTCTTACCCAAAAATTTTTAAAAAAAATCATCCTCTGGAATTTATTTTGGCAGATGAAAATCAACAATTCGCACCGAACAAATTTTTTCCAAAAATTCTTGAACCAATTTCTGGTGAAAAAATTTTACCAGATTTTTTAATTTTACCGCTACTCACTTTCGATGCTGATTTATCAAGGCTGGGCATGGGTGGAGGGTTTTTTGATCGCACAATTCAGAATCTAAAAACACGCAAATCTGAAATTATTGCCATCGCTTTGGCATATGATGTACAAAGGCTCTGCAGGAATCTGCCAATTGAAAAAACTGATCAGAGGCTTGACTTCATTGTAACAGAAAAAAATATTTTTTCGGCGAGCTAACTCTGCCTTAATCTGGCACAGAAAAATTTGTATAAATTTCTGCTAAATTAACAGTTGCTTTCAAATTTTTCCTATATAGCTTCGCCGCGCAACATTGCTGCAGAGATAGGCCCCAAGCCGTCTCGTGGCATGTTTGGTTTTCAATTTAATATCAATTTAAAGAGATTTAAACAATGCATAAAACAGACTTAATCAAAGAAATCGCTAACCAAACTGGTCTTTCACAAAAAGATGCTGGTGCTTCTGTAGAAGCTTTCTTGAAAGCAACTGCAAAAGCTTTGAAAAAAGGCGACGTAGTTACATTGATCGGTTTCGGAACTTTTAAAGTAGTTAAAACAGCTGCTAGAAAAGGCCGCAATCCTCAAACAGGAAAAGAAATCCAAATCAAAGCCTCTAAAAGAGTTAAATTTGCTGCAGGCAAAGCTTTGAAAGATTCTGTAAAGTAATCTTCGAAACCCTTACGCGGAAAATCTCGCGTAAGGGTTTTTTTGTGAGAATTTTAAAAAAATTTTCCTAAAAACTTTAAAAATTTTTAGGAAAATTTTTTTCGTTTTATTTTAGCAATTATTCTAAGAAAAATACTATCGGTGTCATGCTGAGCTTGTCGAAGCATGATTCT
>CAINKA010000059.1 GCA_903849835.1 uncultured Alphaproteobacteria bacterium | reverse complement strand
TTTCTAGAATTTGTTTTTTTTCTTTCGAATCTAATTTTTCTTTTGTTTCCAAAGCTGAATCCAATTTCGTTTTGCTAGAATCTTCGCTTCCGTTCAATGAAATCAAGCTCACAGCAATCTCACTGGTTTTGTTTTCTTCAATATTTTTCAAATTAAAATTGGCGTAAATAACCGTGAGCAGCAAGAAATGAAGGAATAGAGAATAGAGAAGATTTTTAATCATTGAGTAAGTTCGGTAACTAAAACAACTTGATTAAAACCAGTGCCGCTAACGGTTTTTACAACTTCCATCACGCGGCCATAATCTAATTTTTTGTCAGCTCTGACATGAATTTTATTGCTCAAGTTATTATTCGTGAGGCTCAATAATTTTGAGGGTAGGGCAGTGATTTTAATCTGCTCTTCTTGCAAAAAAATTGAGCCATCAGCTTTTACGGAAATAGAAATTGGCTGAGTTTTTTCGTTTAAAGGATTTGTCGTCCCGCCAGGCAAATCAACGTTGATTGAGCTAGTCATCATCGGAGCCGCGACCATAAAAATAATCAACAAAACCAGCAAGACATCGACGAAAGGTGTGATGTTGATATCGCTAATGATGCGACGTTTTTTGCTGAGTCTTGTTTCGAAGGAGAAGGACATTTTAAAGGCTATCGTCGTTTTTGATCACGAATATTTTGTCCGAGATCGGAGTCATAAAATCAATGTTTGAAAGTGTAACCGTAACGATTTGGTCCAAATCATTTTTGACTTCCATCTTTAAAAACTTGAGCGGATTTCTGGCAAAAACCAAGCTAAATTCTCCCGCTTCTTTTCGATTTTTTTTCATCACCGAAATTTTAATTTGATCAGCAGACTTTTTTACGCTGGTAATTTCGACGTCCATAGCATCGAAAGAAATATTAGCTCTGGTTAGGAAAGAGGCGGGAGTTGTGTTAGTGCTGAGACGCGAGGTTTCATCAAGCTCTACATCGTGATAAGATAAAATCGATCCATTGACGATGATTAAAATTTTTGGCTGTGCGGAATATTCAATTCGCATTTTTCCGGGACGTGAAAGAAAAAATTTTCCTTCAACCAAACTTCCGCTGCCAGATTCCTGAATAAATTTTGCCGAAAGATTCTTGATGTTGTTGAGATAGGCTTCGATCTGCTTTATTTCTTCCGAATTTTCTTCAGCAAATTTATTCGCAGCAAAACTTTCCGATTCAGAAAAATAAAAAAAAGCTACGCAAGAAATTAAACTTGCGTAGCTGATTATTTTTTGAATTGAAGAGTTAAGTTTTGCGTGAGTAGTAAGTTTTTTCATCCAAAGCACCTTCAGTTTTGTCAACGATTAAAGTGATAGCACTGTCGCCAGTGATGTTGATGGTGGTTCTTACCATGTCCAAAATTCTATCAACGCCTAGGATGAGGCCAATGCCTTCGATTGGCAATCCGACTGAAGTCAAAACCATTCCCATAAAAATTATCGAACCGCTTGGAATGCCAGCTGCACCGATTGATCCGAGAGTGCAGGTTAAAACAAGCATCAAGTAATTTTGGGTTGTTAAATCTATTCCATAGGCTTGAGCGAAGAATAGGGCGCAAATGCCGAGATAAATCGCAGTTCCATCCATGTTGATACAAACTCCGAGTGGCAACAAGAAGTTAGAATTTGTTTTGGAAACGCCCATTTTTTCTTGCAGTTGAGACATCGCAGTTGAGAGAGTTGCCTTACTGCTGCTTGTCGCGAATGCGATTGACTGAGTGAGCAAAATTTTGCGATAGAAAGGAAACGGTGAGATGCGAGCAAAAACTAAAATCATCAATCCGAAGACGATGTATTGGAAAGCGCAAGCCGCAAGAACAGCGACGATTAATTTCGCCAATGCTTCGAGTATGTCCATACCTTGAGTTCCAATGACCCAAGAGATGAATCCGAATACACCAAGCGGAGCAAGTTTGATGATGATTTCGATCATTCTAAAACAAACTTGAGATGCAGAAGCGATGACTTCTCTAACTGCCTTAGCTTTTTCTCCAACCAAATTAATCGTGATTCCAGTGAAGATCGAAAAAATAATAATTTGTAAAAAATTGTCGGAAGCCATTGCGTTGATTGGGTTGGTAGGAATCAAGCCAATCAAGAATTCTGAAATTGTTGGGGGAGTTTTTGTCGCGATCGCAGGAGCTTGTCCGCTGGTTTCAAGAATCATGTGAAGATCAACTCCGGCTCCGGGATGAAAAATGATTCCGGCAGTGAGGCCGATAACAACCGCAAAAATTGCGGTTAAAATGTAGGCAGCAAAACCTTTAATTCCAACTCGTGTGAAATTTCCATCGCCACTCATTGAAGTAATTCCGGATAGAAGTGCGAAGAAAATCAGTGGAACAATTACCATCTTAATCAAGCTAATAAAAACCGTGCCGAATATTTTTAAACCAGCTGCTTTTTCTCCCAAAACAATGCCGGAAATAACACCTAAAATAAGGCCAATAAGAACTTGCTGCCAAAGTTTCATAGTTTTGATTTTTTTAAAGTTGATATTAGGTTTGCGATTTGGAATGAAGTGTGTTCGACCCTGATTTGTAGCTTGTTCGGGAGGATTAAAGATTAACCAAAATCTAAAATTCGCGGCGGAACCTATAGAGCGGTTTCTGTAATGTCAAAATTTTTTTGCCGCGAATTTTTTTATAAAAAACCCAATGAAAAAATGTGGGGAAAAAAGATTTTGACTTTTAAAAATAACGAAGATTTTATCCGACGCATCTAGTGTAAATTTCAGTCAAAATAGTCATCTCAAAAACTTCATGAAAAAACTATCCTCAGCAATTTTGTTCAGCGTTTCTTTGCTAACTTTTTCTCAAGATTCTCTTGCGGCCACAAAATATGTTTCGATTGGAACTGGCGCAATTACTGGCGTTTATTACCCAGCTGGTGGGGCAATTTGCAGACTCCTAAACCGAGGAAGAAAAGAGCATGGAATCAGATGTTCAGTGGAATCAACCGGCGGATCGGTTTCAAATTTAAATGCAATCCGTAATGGCGCGATTGATTTTGGAATAGTTCAATCCGACTGGCAATATCACGCCTATAACGGCACTGGATTTTTCGGAGATCAAAAACCCTTCAAAGAATTACGCTCCGTATTTTCTCTTTACACCGAAACGTTCGTAATCGCCACTCAAGAAAAATCTGGCATTAAAAAGTTGGACGACATCTTGGATAAAAAAATCAACTTTGGCCCGCAAGGCTCTGGAATGTATGCTACGATGGAAGTTTTGATGGCTGCAAAAGGATGGACAAAACAAAGTTTTTCCGCAGTCACTTATCTTCAACCATCCGAACAGCCAAAAGCTTTATGCGATGGAAAAATCGATGTGATGATTTACGCCTCAGGAAATCCAAATGGCGTTCTGCAAGAAGCCACGCAAGCCTGCAAAGTTAAAATTATTCCGATCGATAGCGAAACTGTGGATAAATTAATCCAAATAAATGCCTTCTACGTGAAAGCTGTGGTCCCGGGTGGAATGTATGCTGGCAACCAAAATAACGTCGAAACTTTTGGTGTAAAAGCAAGCTTGGTTACTTCTGAAAAAACTAGTCCTGAAATTGTTTACAATGTGACGAAAGCCACATTCGAAAATTTCGATAATTTTAAAACTTTACATCCGGTCTTCGCTTCTTTGAAAAAAGAAGACATGCTCAAAGAAGGAAATTCCGCACCAACTCACGCGGGCGCTTTGAGATACTTTAAAGAAGCCAAATTGCTCAAAGAATAAATTCCGTTCATTTACTCAGTGTCATGCTGAGCTTGTCGAAGCATGATTCAGGCCACTGTGCCATGAATCATGCTTCGACAAGCTCAGCATGACATCCGCACTACAATTTTGCTTCACAACAGCATGAAAAAACCCTCACGTCACGTCACGTTCTTGTCGCGAATTTTAGCGCATCTCGCGATCATTTGCTTAGTCTTCAATCCAATCGCACTCTCCGCCCAAACTCTTCCAATCACGCCAGATGGTGCTACAGCAGTCTCCGTCACTCACACATCTTCTGGCATCGATCAAATAAACATCGCCGCTCCAAATTCTTCCGGCCTTTCTCACAACACTTTCACCGATTATAACGTCAATGCCGCAGGGCAGGTGATCAATAATTTTTCGGGAAAAGATCCGAGTGAAGTGGTTGAAGGAACCGGAGGGACTGGAATCGCGCTTACCACAAGCAACATTGCAGGTCTCGTCGCGGTCAATCCGAATTTATCCTCCTCAGGCTCAGCTCGAATCATCCTCAACGAAGTCACGTCCAGCAACGATTCACAACTTCTTGGCTATGTAGAAATTGCTGGCACAAAAGCCGAACTCATCATCGCCAATCCAAACGGCATCACCTGCTCCGGCTGCGGATTCATCAACACTTCGCGGCTTTCAATGATCGCTGGAAAAAGCGAGTTCGATCAAAATGGCAATCTTGGATTCAATCTAGAAAATCGGCCATTAAGCACTGATTTAAAAATTCCGCTAATCACAATTTCTGGCCTCGGTCTCGACGTCGAATCCACATCAGCCACCGACATCATCGCCTCATCAATCAAACTAATTTCCACAGTCTACGGCTCCGAAATAACCGACATCACCCTAAAAACTGGCGGTGGAAAATATGACCACGCCACAAAATCCCTAACACCTAACGCCTTACGTCTAGCGCCTAATTCCCCCGAACTCTTCGCCATCGATGCCACCAATCTCGGTGCCATCCAATCCGGCAGAATTTTTATCGTCGCCACCCAAGATGGCTTCGGCGTAAATCTCGGAAAAAATCTTCTCGCCACAAAATCGCTCAACATCGACAGCGCCGGAAATCTCTACTACGAAAATCTCACCTCGCCAAAAATTAACATCAGGTCGACATCCAGCATCACGCAAAGCGGCAACATCATCACCAGCGGAAATCTTGACATCGAAACCACAGAAACTTTCACCAATTTCGGAATTTTAAAATCTGACGCCAACATCAATTTAACCGCTAACAGCCTAGAAAATTCCTTCCTCATCAACGCCAAAAATCTCACCATTAACACCGAAAATTTCTTGAATAAAAATGGCGGAATCATCGGTTCTTTCGCGATTCAAAATGAAGATGGAACCACTTCGCAGTTCAACACGGAGCAGGGCGAATTTATCGGAAAAAATTTCTTTAATTTTGGAAATGTGAAGGCGGGAAATTTAGCATTTAACATTTCTCATTTAACAAATTCGGGCGTCATTCAATCGGCTGCTGACTTACGGTTGACGACCGTCGACTTGAACAATTCCGGAGAAATTTCTTCGCAAACTAATTTGAATATCGAGGCTGATGGAGATGTAGGAAATTCAAATAAAATTTTTTCCGGTGAGGCTCTGAATATTTCTGCAGAAAAATTAACAAATAGCGCTGATGCAACAATCGCTTCGCTTGCGGGCTCATTAGTTTTGCATCTTAAAACCAATTTAGAAAATAACGGCGAGCTTTATTCGAAAAAAAATTTAGCAATCGAGGTGGATGAATTGAGCAATTTCGGCAATATTTTTTCTGGAGAAAATTTAACATCTAGCGTTTATCAATTAACAAATTACGGAATTTTACAATCGACTGGTGACTTACAGCTGACAGCTTTCAGATTAGAAAATTATAACTCAATTAAGTCTTTCAAAACCTCCACCATCAATGCTCACGCTAGCATGAATGACGCTCTAATTTTTTCTGCAGGAAATTTAGCATTTAACATTTCTCATTTCACAAATTACGGAACCATCCAATCAAGTGACAACCTGCAGCTAGCAACTACCAGCCTAAGAAATTCCGGAAATATCCTCGCCAATAACGATCTCAACATCACCGCTGATAGCCTAGAAAATAGGGTTGATTCGACCATCGTCTCAATCAACAAATCCCTCGTGCTAAACCTTTCCGATCAACTAACGAATGCCGGAATAATTTTCGCGAAGGAAAATTTTTCTCTAAAAAATTCCTTCGCTGATTTGGAATTAAACAGCGTAAATAATTCCGGAAATATTTCTTTCGATCAGCTGCTTGATGGCTTGAGAGTTAAAAACTTCACCAATTCTGGAGTCATAAATTCCGCACAAAATTTAACGATCACGAGCTCGGGAAGTTTTGATAATTTTGGGGATATTTTAGGTGCGGAAGATTTAGCATTTAGCATTTCTCATCTAACGAATTCGGGAAATATTCAATCGATTGGTGACTTACAACTGTCGACTTTTGGCTTAGAGAACTCCGGCTCCATCAAGTCATTCGGAACCTCTTCCATCACTGCTGACAGCGCTGTAAATCAAGCCGACGCGTTAATTTTCTCTGCAGAAAATTTAGCATTTAACATTTCTCATTTAACGAATTTCGGCGCCATTCAATCGGCCAATGACCTGCAGCTAACGAGTGTCGACTTAAGCAATTCCGGTACAATTTTTGCACAAAAAAAATCGGAAATTAGCAGCAATCAGCTAACAAATTCAGGAATTCTTCAATCGGCTAGCAGCTTACAACTAACAAGCGTCAACTTAAATAATTCCGGCTTCATTCAATCGACTGATGATTTGCGACTTACGACAGTCGACTTAAATAATTCCAACGAAATTTCCGCACAAAATAATCTCACCATCAGCGCCACTGGAGACGTCTCCAACTCCAAAAAAATTCTCGCGAATGGAACTCTCAGCATCGCCGCAAATAATCTCACCAACAGCAGCAACTCAGCAATTGCCTCGCTTGCGAGCTCACTCACTTTGACGCTCAAAAATGATTTAAAAAATTCTGGAGAAATTTCTGCAACAAAAAATCTCACCGCCAGCGGCAAAAACTTTTTCAATTACAGCGAAATTTTGGCGGGCGGAAATTTAACATTTAACATTTCTCATTTAACAAATTCAGGAATTATTCAATCGAGTGATGACCTACAATTGACGACCGTCGACTTAGAAAACTCTGGCTCCATCAAGTCGTTCAAAACTTCTACCGTCAATTCGGATAGCCTTACAAATCAAGCAAGCGCTCTAATTTTTTCTGCAGGAAATTTAGCATTTAACATTTCTCATTTAACAAATTTTGGAATTCTTCAATCAGCCAGCAAGCTACAGCTGACAAGTGCCGACTTAAATAATTTCGGCTCGATTCAATCAACCGATGACTTACAACTCACAACTGTCGACTTAAAAAACTCCGGCGAAATTTCCGCACAAAATAATCTCGATATCATCAGCAGCTCATCAATCACCAACTCAAATCAAATTTTAAGCAGCGGAAATTTAACGCTCTCCGCTGGCAGTTTGACTAACTCAAACAACATTCAATCTGGTGAAAATTTAACTCTAAATCTCACGACGCTCAGCAATTTAAAAAACATAATTTCTGGTGGAAATTTTAACGTCACTGCTAGCGGAAGAATTTCCAATTCTTCGATTCTGCAATCAGCGAATAATTTTACGATCAATGCCGCAAGCCTTACCAATTCTGCTTTCTCACTGATTTCATCCGGAAAAGATTTAACTATCAAAGCAGCAAGCATCACCAACAAAAACACCAGAGCAGCAAATAATTCCACAAGCTCAGGGCTGGTTGCAACCAATGGCGCCATCGCTCTCCAAACTGACTCGCTTAACAATGATTCTGGAATGATCGCGGCAAAATCAACAATCCTAAATCCCTTCACCAGCGGCAAAAATGTGATCCTCACCAATGTCGGTGGAAAATTTCTCTCCACAAATTCAATCTCGTTAAACCTTGGAGCCCTTGACTACACAATCACCGGCGAAATTTCTGCGCAAGATGTCAACATCACCGCCAACAACATCACAAATCTCGGAAACGTGACTGCAAATGATTTTATTAAACTCAACGCAACTGGCTCATCTGCTACTGCTAATGGCAACATCACCAATGGCGTGGCGGGCGGAAATAATTCCAACGTGAAATTGTTGGCAGGCTCTTACCTCACAGCAACCGCCAACAGATTTATTTTAAATTACGGAACGATGTCGAGTAGCACCGACCTTACTCTCACTTCAAATTACAGCGAAATTAAAAATTACGGGACGATTACGGGTGGAAATGGAATTACGACTTTGAGCGCATTGAATTCTGCCGCTGGCGAATTTAACAACTACACCGGAGCTAAACTTACTTCTAGCAACAACCTCATCATCAACTCAAAAGAGCTAAATAATTTCGGAGAAATTTCCGTCAAAAATGATCTCGTTGTTACCGTGCCACATAATCTTTACAACAACCCAACGGCACTGATCTGGAGCGGTCGCGATGCCACTTTCAACGTCGCAAATAATTTCGTAAATACGCAAGCTGAAATTTATGCGGAGAGAAATTTGACGATTCGCGGAAACGACCTGACTGCTGCGATTCAGAACAAAACTTATCTAGATCAAAACATGACTTACTTATTCCAAAATATTTCTGGAAACATCGAAACTTACAGCGGAGATATTTTGATTAAGGCTATAAATTTTTATAATGGGAGGAAGGATGGGAATCCGACCATGACAGTAACGTGGGATGAGGCCTATCGAGTTTGCGATTCTAATGTTTCTTGGTGTCAATATGGCGAATACCGTCTTCCTCTAGGAGTAGTTCTTGGTAACCACAATTTATTTAATTGGATCTATCTCGGAAGTAGCTACTCCAACTATGCTTACGCAGCAAGACGCAAAGAAAATAATGATCTTAAAACAATTTATTCCGGCAAAGATTTAACAATCCAAAGCGATGCATTTACCAATGAAGTGGCCAACATATTCAGTGCAAAAAATATGAACCCAGATCCGTCATTACCCCAAATTCCTAATGACCGTCATTAGAAACCAACCCTTTATTTGATTGGTTTCCAGCTATGTTTTTGCCTTGTAATTCCGTCTAAATTTTAGCACTTTTTTCTTCCAGAGTTTCTCTCAGAA
>CAINKA010000058.1 GCA_903849835.1 uncultured Alphaproteobacteria bacterium | reverse complement strand
GATTCTAGGCACAGTACCACGAATCATGCTTCGACAGGCTCAGCATGACGCCGAGTTGGGATTCTGGATCAAATCAAATTTGTGAACCGCTGCAGGTCGGCATTTGTGATGCCGACCTAGCGTTCATGTGATGGCTTGGTTGGACATGAACATTGAGTCGGGGGACTCAAAGTTACTTTTTTCCATCTCTGCCAAAAAAGAATTCATGTCTTTCTCTGTTTTTTTAAAACTCTCTTCGAGAGTTTTTTTGTAAACATTAACATCAATCGGAAATTCTAACTCATTCCTTACCGCTACCAAAGCTCCAGTAAAAAAATCAGAAACATTTAAGAAATTTTTATTCAAAAATTTTAAGAAATCACAGAGCTCTTTGATATGCTGCTTATGCAGAACATCTTGTTTTGTGTCGTAACTTTCACACTCCTTTTTCCAGAAGTTAAAACCTAATTGATTCAGCTCGTTTTTTTTCTGCTCTTCCAGACACTTTAAAATTTGATCGCCAAGTAGTGCTATTTCATTTCGTTGTTTAATGAGATGTAAGCGCTTTAGCGAAAGCTCAAGAAATAGACTATTCATCTCCGTCACAAGGCGAGAAACGGCTTGGATAGTTTCATTATTACCTACAACGTTAACCCTTGCTATCATTGGAACAATGATAGCTAGCTCATCATTTATTCTTGATTGCGCAAAATCCAAATCCGTCAATCGTGCCAGCAAACTTTGCCATTGAGAAATTGCTCCAACTGCATTCAAATAAATCTCTCTGAGTAATGATAGATTCCTGTCTCTATCCTTTTGTTTGGAGTCATGCTTATTTGTCAATATAACGCCAGACAATGTGAGAATTGACGCAACAATTGATGCCCAAACCGCAGGAGATATTTCAAAAAAAACAGTTGTTAACCATGCTAAAGAAATTGCCATTCCCAATAAAATAACTGTGATCGCTATCACATAAAATTTACGCAATAGTGACGAACTTTTTTTGAGAGTTTGTTGAAACTTTGTCATTTCTTTGAATTACACTAGATTTTTACCCCTCACCCCAACCCTCTCCCACAAGGGGAGAGGGAGTTGACCGAGTTTTATTTCTTACTCTTCACCCGCGCCCCAATCCTTAACCGCAACGCGTTCAACTTAATAAACCCCGCCGCATCTTTTTGATCGTAAACGGAATCTTCCTCAAACGTCACGTGCGCTTCGGAATAGAGGCTTTTTTTCGACTCGCGTCCCATCACGTAGACCGTGCCTTTGTAGAGTTTTAACTTCACCTTTCCCTCAACATTTTCTTGCGATTTGTCGATCAGCGCTTGGAGCATTTCGCGCTCAGGCGAGAACCAAAATCCGTTGTAAATCAGGCTGGCATATTTCGGCATGAGCTCGTCTTTGAGGTGCGCGGCTTCTCGGTCTAGCGTGATTGATTCGATGGCGCGGTGTGCGGTTAACAAAATTGTTCCACCCGGTGTTTCGTAAACGCCGCGGGATTTCATGCCGACGAAACGGTTTTCAACCAAGTCTAGACGGCCGATTCCGTTGGCGCCGCCGAGTTCGTTGAGCTTCGTTAAAATTTCCGCAGGCGATAATTTTTTGCCGTTGATCGCGATTGGATCGCCATTTTTAAATTCGACTTCGATGATTGTAGCCTTGTCCGGCGCGGCTTCAGGGCTTACAGTGCGTTGGTAAACATATTCCGGAGCGGGCTGACTTGGATCTTCCAAAACTTTTCCTTCGCTCGAAGTGTGCAGCAAATTCGCATCGACCGAGTAAGGCGCTTCACCGCGCTTATCTTTCGCCACAGGAATTTGATTTTTTTCGGCGTAGTCGATGAGTTTAGTGCGCGAGGTTAAATCCCACTCCCGCCACGGCGCGATGATTTTGATGTCGGGTTTGTTGGCGTAGTAACTGAGTTCGAAACGCACTTGGTCATTGCCCTTGCCAGTGGCGCCGTGAGCGACGGCATCGGCTCCGACCATTTTGGCGATTTCGATTTGACGTTTGGCGATTAGCGGACGCGCGATTGAAGTGCCGAGCAAATAAACGCCTTCGTAAAGCGTGTTGGCGCGGAACATTGGGAAGACGTAATCGCGGACAAATTCTTCGCGCAGATCTTCGATAAAAATTTGCTTCACGCCCATTTTTTTGGCTTTGATGCGCGCTGGCTCAAGCTCTTCGCCTTGTCCTAAATCGGCGGTGAAAGTGACAACTTCGCAACCGTAATTTTCCTGCAACCATTTTAAAATTACGGAAGTGTCGAGTCCGCCGGAATAAGCGAGCACGACTTTTTTTATTTTACCGGCGACAACGCCTGGGGTTTTAATCTTTTTAGTTTTCATTTGAAATTTCTGATTGATTGATAAATATGATTTTAGTTTTTCCAAAACTGGCTTGAAGCCGCGCCCAGCGCTGATCCGCACGAATCTTTTCAAAACAAAACTTAAAATGCAAATAAAAGAATCCCAGACTCGCGAAGAAATTTCTGAAACTTTTAACGTTCTAAAACAGATCTACGAAGACCTAAATCCCAACACTTACGTCGAAGATATTTTAAACATGATGCAGCGCGGATACAGGCTGGTAGCGGTGTTTGAAGATGAAGATGTTGAAAGTGGCCGCTGCATCGGCGTCGCGGGAGTTCGCGTGATCAGGAAATTGCATTACAACAAAGCAATCGAGATTGAAGATTTTATGATCGACCGAAAAAAGCGCGGCATCGGAGTTGGCAAGATATTGATGCGTTGGATCGAATGGCAAGCGGCAAATTTCGGCTGCCAAAACATTGTTGGTAACTTAGAAACAAAAAGGCTCGAATCGCAAAAAATTTTTTCTCGTGAAAAATTTATTTTGGATGGGTTTTTTTTCAGGAAATTTTGTTAAATTTAGCATTTAACATTTGCAAAGCCTAGAGCCAAGCGTGCAAAAACAACTTCCAAAATGTTAAATGCTAAATGTTAAATCTACCTCATGTCTTCAAATCGTCGCTCTCGACTCAACTACAATCTCAGAAAATATCTCATTCTTCCCTTCAAAATCTTTCGCGTCGCAGTCATTGATACTGTAAGGCAAGATGGAATTGAACATGCCGGATATTTAGCTTTTTTAAGCATCCTCTCACTTTTTCCGTCGCTGATTTTTTTGATCTCAATCATCGGATATTTCGGCGCTTCCGACGCTGGAATTCAGGTTGTACAAACTATCCTCGCCTCCGCACCAAAAGACATGGCAGAAGCATTAAATCCGCGCATCAACGAAATCATTTCTGGACCACCGCAAAGTTTTTTAACCATCGCAATTATCGGCGTGATTTGGACGGCATCATCGTCGGTTGAAGGATGTCGTACAATCTTGAACCGCGCCTATCGCGTGGCATTTCCGCCGCCATATATTTTTCGCCGCTTCATCAGCATATTGGAATTTTTTGTGATTATTTTTTCTATCGTGATCGGCCTTTTTATTTTCATCATTCTGCCATCTTTTTTGAAAGGGTTGGAGGGAAATTTTGCTCACAAATTCCACATCGATTACGACTTTTTTTATTTTCGTCATGCGATATTTTTTTTAATGCTAAGCTTCGCAACTTCTGCGCTTTATTACGCACTTCCAAACGCAAAACAAAAAATTACTCAAACCGTTCCCGGATCAATATTGGCAGTGTTTTTATGGGTTGGATTAGAAAAATTATTTTCACTTTACCTCGAGCATTTTCATCAATTTAATTTCGTTTACGGATCGCTCGCTGGCATGATTGTTTCGCTGATGCTTTTTTATTTGATCAGTTTGGTTTTCATTCTTGGTGCGGAATTTAATTACCATTTTCATCGCACTTATCAGGTTTTTTTGAAAGATCACAAAAGATGAAATTTCCTGTTTGGCCAAATCCTTCTGGCTATCGCGACATCGATCTCGGCCTCTCTCGCGTTTATGATTTGCTTTCGCGAGTTGGCAATCCTCACTTAAAACTTCCACCAACAATTCACATCGCGGGCACGAATGGCAAAGGCTCAACGCTTGCTTTTTTGCGCGCAATTTTTTCTGAATCAGGATTAAAAATTCACAGCTACACCTCGCCTCATTTAGTAAATTTTAACGAAAGAATTATTTTGGCTGATGAAGAAATTTCGGATGATTTTTTAAATAAAATTTTATCCGAATGCAAAGAGGCGGCAGAAAGATTCCCCAAAATTCCAGTCACATTTTTTGAAGGGATAACTGTTGCGGCATTCCTTGCATTTAGCCGCGTGAAGGCAGATTTGCTTTTGCTTGAAGTTGGAATGGGAGGAAGGCTTGATGCGACGAATGTTTTGCCAAAAGTTTTATGCTCGATCATCACTCCGATTTCTTTCGATCACGAAGAATTTCTCGGAAAAACTTTGGCGAAAATTGCTTTTGAAAAAGCTGGAATCATCAAAAAAAATTGCCCTGTTTTTGTCGGAAAGCAAAAAAAATCTGCATTGCAGGTGATTGAAGAAAGAGCTCAGGCAATGGGCTCGGAGGCAATCTGTCGACTGTCGACTGTCGACTATCGACTATCATTGGAAGGCGCTCATCAAAAAGAAAATGCCGCACTCGCAATCACTGTCGCACTGGCTCAAAAACAATTTCCTGTCACGCAAAAACAAATTGAAAATGGAATCAAAAAAACTTTTTGGCCGGCACGTTTGCAAAAAATTTTTTCGGGGAAATTTTTTGAAATGCTGCCAAAAAGCTGTGAACTTTACCTCGACGGAAGTCACAATTTGCAAGGGGCGGGAACGGTGATAAAGTTTTTAAAATTGCAAAAAAATAAAAAAATCTTCGTCATTTTTTCAATGCTGAAAGACAAAAATTGCGAAGGTTTTTTGAAAAAAATTTCCAAGGAAGTTGATCAACTAATTGCGCTCACAATTCCGGATGAAACAAAATCGCGAACAACTGACGAAATAAATAAAATCGCAAAAAAAATTGGAATAAATTCCGTTGCAGCAAAAAATTTTGATGAAGCTTTTCGGATGATTGGAAAATGTGATGGAGAGGCTGTAGCGCTTGTTTGCGGATCGCTTTATTTGGCGGGGAATTTTTTGGAACTCAATGTTACTTCAATGTCATGCTGAGCCTGTCGAAGCATGATTCTGGGAAAGGTGCCCGTGCCACGAATCATGCCTCGACAGGCTCGGCATGACATTGAGGATTGGTGTCACGATTTATACTCATTGAACACTTCCTATCTCGTCACGTAGCTAAGAAAATTCGCGATGCAAAAAAGATCGATGATGATGGTTATAAAAACCGGATCCCATTCTGTAACCGACTCTTTTAAAAATAATTTTCGCATCAAACTTTTTCCAAAATTTCTGCGACGCTCTGCGCGCATCACTTTTTCTTCTTCCTTGGTAAGCTTTGGTTTTTTCGGAGAACATTTTTTTAAAACGTAAATATGCCAAGCGAAATAAATCATCATCAGGATTGAGACTGCAACATCCACGGATTTCAAATTGCTGATTCTGACGATTTTATTTGCGACGAAATATGCGATAAAATAAGCGATGACTCCCCATCGCCAGATCAGGCGGTTTATGGTTTCTTCGCCTTTCATCGCTGCTCTAAACGAAGCTTCTATTTTGCTAAAAATTTGATTCATATTTTTAGGATTTTGTTAATTTTTCATTTCCCATCCACGGCATTTCAAAATCGAAATTGCGGAATTCTTGCATCAACTTCACCGGCTCATAAATAACTTTTTTTTGCTCTTCATCGTAACGAACTTCTTTGTAGCCCGTGAGCGGAAAATCTTTGCGCAAAGGATGGCCTTCAAAACCATAATCGGTGAGGATTCGACGCAGATCTGGATGTCCAGAAAAAACTATGCCATACATGTCAAAAGCTTCACGTTCAAACCATCCGGCCGCGCTAAAAACTGGGATTACGCTTGGAATTTCCTCACCTTCTTCGAGCGCAACTTTTATCGTGATGCGATTGTTTAATTTTAAACTGAGTAAGTTGTAAATCACCTCGAAGCGCGGCTCTCTAATGCCAAGAAGGTCAGCTCCAAAAACATCGAGCAAAATTTTGAAGGAAAGCTTTTCGTCATCACGCAAAAATTTTAGAAATTCGATAATTTTTTCTGGAGCAACATAGATGATCAAATTGCCGTGCTGGATTGGTTCAACGACCTTAGCATCTTCAAAATTTTCTTTGATGTAAATTGCTTGCTCGGAAAGATTTTGATTCATTTTCGATTTTATTTTTGGAGAAATTTTATCTAAAAAATCTTCCAGTTCTTTTGATTTTTCTTTGCAAAAGCAAAACTCCGTAGAGCAGCGCCTCAGCTGTTGGGGGACATCCCGGAACATAAACATCTACCGGAACAATTCGATCGCAACCGCGAACAACCGAGTAGGAATAGTGGTAATATCCACCGCCATTGGCGCAGCTTCCCATCGAAATCACGTAGCGAGGTTCTGCCATTTGGTCGTAAACTTTTCGCAAAGCTGGCGCCATTTTGTTGGTTAGAGTTCCGGCGACAATCATCACGTCAGACTGCCTTGGACTTGGACGAAACACGATTCCGAAGCGATCAAGATCGTAACGACTTGCAGCAGTTTGCATCATTTCCACCGCGCAGCAAGCAAGCCCGAAAGTCATCGGCCAGAGCGATCCACTGCGCGCCCAATTCGCCAAATCATCAAGCTTCGCAGTAACAAATCCGCGATTGTTAATTTCGTCGGAGACTTGGGTTAGGAGGGCGTCTTGGTTCAAAGGACTCAAATTGTTCGTCATAAAATCAATTTAGTCGTAAGTCGTAAGTTGTAAGTCGTAAGTCAATCCGAGCTCGATTTGACTTACGACTTGCGACTATCGACTTACGACTTTTTTATTATTTCCATTCAAGCGCCCCGCGTTTCCATTCGTAAATGAAACCGACAGTGAGGAGCGATAAAAAAACTATCATCGACCAAAATCCGAAGATGCCAATTTTTCCGAGAGACACTGCCCAAGGAAAAAGAAATGCGACTTCGAGATCGAAAATGATGAATAAAATTGCGACGAGATAAAATTGAACATCGAACTCATTTCGCACTTTACCCTCACCCTCAAAACCACATTCGTAAGGCGAATTTTTTTCGCTGTTTGGACTCATTTTATTCAGCAAAAATGGCACGACAATTATCGCGCAGGAAAGTCCGATCGCCACTGCGAGAAATAATAAAATTGGAAAATATTGCGATGAGACGAAGTCTGCGCTAGCAACGATTTTGACCAGTTGCTGCATGTTTTCAGGACAGTCCATGTTGTGATTGAGTTTAAGAAATTCGTGAATAATTTCTGCGAGAAAATTTGCGCGGGAAAGTAAATTTCACTTCACTAGAAATCAATTTAAAAAATTCATTTAGAATATGACGGCAGAAACCTACACGGCGATTGTTACGCCATTCAAAAATAACAAAATCGATGAGAAATCTTTAGAAAAAATTGTTGAATTTCAAATTAAAAATGGAGTTACGGGAATAGTTCCTTGCGGCACAACTGGCGAGAGTCCAACACTCTCTCACGAAGAGCATAATTTGGTGATCGAGCTCTGTGTTAAGATCGCAAAAAAAAGAATTAAGATCATGGCTGGCACGGGCTCGAACTCAACTGACGAAGCTGTGATGATGACAAAACATGCAAAAAAAGTTGGGGCAGATTCTTGCCTGGTTGTTGCGCCTTACTACAACAAACCAACTCCCGAAGGAGTTTTTCAGCATTACAAAGCTTTGGATAAATGTGGCATTCCGCTCTACATTTACAACGTTCCGGGGCGTTCTGTAATCAATATTTCCGACGAAAATTTAGCGCGTATTTCTGAATTAAAAAATGTGGCTGGAATTAAAGATGCCACTGGCGATCTCGCTAGAATCGCAACTCTGCGCCTGTTGATTCAGAAAAAATTTTCCTACCTTTCCGGCGAAGATGTGACTGCGGTCGGATTCAACGCGATGGGTGGAAATGGCGTGATCTCAGTCACCGCAAATATTGCACCGAAGCTTGTTTCTGATTTGCAAAAAGCTACCGCAAAAAGCGATTACAAAACTGCGCTAAAAATTCAGGATAGTTTGACGAATCTGCATGATGTGATGTTTTGCGAAACCAATCCGATCCCCGTAAAATATGCCACCTCGCTGCTTGGTCTTTGTAGCCCAGAAACACGTTTGCCGCTTGTTACCCCATCTGCTGCTGCAAAAATAAAAATTGAAAAAGAAATGAAAAAACTTGGGCTAATATAGGCGCGCCAAGGCTTTCAGAGCATCTGCAAGATCCATCATTTTCTTCTTTTCACTGACTTGCAAAAGCGATTTTTTCTCTTTGTTTAAAACTCCAACCTCACATTCCACCCCTAGAATCCCATGGGCGTTTAATGATGCCGCATCATTCAAAACCAACTTCTCTTCACACAAATTATCTCGATTAAATTGCTTGATCGCAGAAATTAAATTCGATGAAAAATATTCTAAATTTTTAAATAAATTTTTTATTTCCAACTGATATTTTGCGATCTCTTTTACAACTTCTTCGCGATTATTTTTCTTTGCAATTTGCAAAGCCTCTTCCATAGAACTACATCCAAATTTTAACAGCAAAGCCGCTACATCGCGATATCCAGAGGATGCAGCGATTTGCAATGCATCCATTCCAACTAAAGTTTTTGCATTTTTATCCACACCATTAGCGAGCAAAATTGAAATTACTTCGCGGCGATTATCTAGCGTAGCATAGTGCAAAGGCGTCATTTTGTGATTTTCAGCATCGGTTTTTGATTCTTTATTTGCTTTCTCATCGAGTAAAAATTTTACCAAATCCGTGTGGCCACTTTCTGCGGCGATGTGCAGAATTGTTAGTCCGAAAGGCGCTTTAAATTCTTTGTCGACTCCGGCATTTAAAAGCGTTCTTACAACTTCGAGATATCCGTTTCTAGCAGCAAAATGTGTTGGAGTCCAACCACGAGTAGTCGCAGCAGATTTTGGATTTTTATCCACGCCGTAAACCAACAGCATTTTTACCAACTCAACTCGACCATTAAAAGCAGCGTAATGCAGCGGCGTGAAGAGGTTGATATCTTTTGCCTCGATCGCTTCTGCTCCGATAAATTTTAAGATTTCTTCCAACAAAATTTCGTCACCATATTTCGCAATTATGTGCAAAATATTTGCGTTTAATTTAGAAAATGTTGCGTGGATTAAAATATTTTTAACCTCATCATCACTCTTCCCATCAGCTACAGCCGCTAAGTAATTATGAACTTCCTCAACAATAATTTTTATATCTCCCGCAGGAATTTCTGATAATTTTTTTCCTAAAAATTTATTGAGATGCGATGAAAGATTTTCTGTGTTTTGTTGCATTTTTTTACCTAAATATTTTTAAAAATTTTTTACCTACCGCGCGCATGCTGTTTTCCAGCCTCTCTTTCCTTCGCCTCAACCATACTGACCCAGAAGCCTTGCTTGTCGCGCTTGTTGATGACCTGCGCCGACTGAATCAAGTAGGTTAATTTTTGCCCCAAAATCATCGAAGTCCAAAAGCCGATTGGTTTTACGATGTCAACGATGCTGGTTTTATTCAGCATTTCTTTGTCTTCCTGCTGCTCTTGCGACACCATCAATTCGTAGGATCCACTTTTTTGTGAACCTCCTCTCGCCTTTATTTCCGCCTTCACAGCAGAATGTGCGCGAGGAATTTTATCTTTTTCGAGCAGCAATTCATCTTCTTCTTTGATAAAATTTTTATTGGTGATTGGAATTTTTTTGATGGAATTTTTTAAGCGGCGGTAGCGCTTCAGCGCTTGATTGAGGAGGAATGCCAGAATTAATCGCGACAGTAAAATAAATCCAAAAACTGCTACAAAAATAATCGTCAAAACTGGCAATGCCTTGTGAGCAGAAATTAAAAATTCATTTATCATCGCAATTCCTGACAGATTTTTTTCATGCTTTCGTAAGCATTTGCGAAACCAATAAGCGAGTAAGTATCTTTGGCAATTTTTCCGTCACGCGCGATTCCTGTCACAACCATTTCTTCATGTTTCTGCATTTCTTTTATGACATCGATATCGTCATTTTTGTCATTGGCCCAAGCCATGGTTTTGTAAGGGAAAAGATAGAATTTTTTTGAACCGAAAGATGCTTCAACGTCAGATTTTTTGTTAAAAATAAAGCCAGAAGAAACGCTAATTTCATCAGCATCATTTTCGATATTTGTGACTAGAAAAAACGGCTCGCCTCTTTTGTCATAATTGCCGTCACGCTTGATGGGAGTAGATGCTGCATAGCATACAACACGATCACCTCTTTCGGTTTTAAACACATTCCAATCATGAAATTTCGACTGCAATTCTTGTGCAAAAGAGCTGAAAGAAAAAAAGGAAAACAACACAAAGAATCGGCAACAAACGACTGGCAATTGACGGTTGATTAATTTCATAACTTGACTTTTTGCGACTCAAAAATATTTTGCCCGCTTCTTTTTTGAAGCCTTGAACAGCGTGCCTTCGCGTAAGTTTTAAAACAAACTTTTGCATAGCCAGCAAGATCACAAATCATTTTTCAAAAATCCAATAATTTTTCCAATGTCGACACACGAAAACATTCCGCAAGATGCTGCTCATGGTCACAGCCCTTTAGCACAATTTGAAGTTAAAAAAATTTTCGATCTACATTTGGGAAACATCGATGTCAGCTTCACAAATTCATCACTTTACATGCTGATCGCAACCATCGCGATCATTGCCTTCATGCTTTTTGCAACCAGAAAAAAATCTTTAATTCCGTCACGTTTACAAGTGATGGCAGAATCAGTTTACAACTTCATTTTCGACATCATCAGAACCAGCATCGGCAACGAGGGCAGCAAATTTTTCCCGCTAGTTTTCAGCCTCTTCACTTTCATTTTGATGTGCAATTTTCTAGGCATGACACCTTACAGCTTCACCGCCACAAGCCAAGTGATCGTCACACTTTCTTTGGCGATGGTTTCGTTTTTAGCGATCACAATTTTTGCGATTGCAAGAAACGGATTTTTTGGATTCCTGCACATGTTTTTGCCAAGCGGAGTACCGATGTGGATGGCTCCCATAATTTTCGCGATCGAACTTTTTTCCTTTTTAATTCGACCAATCACACTCTCAGTTCGTCTTTTCGCCAACATCGTTGCGGGCCACGTGCTGCTTAAAGTCGTGGCAGGTTTTATAATTTCCCTCGGAATAATTTTCGGCACTTTGCCATTTTTATTCAGCATCATCATGACGGGTTTCGAATTTTTCGTCGCCATTTTGCAAGCCTATATTTTCTCGATTTTAGTCTGCGCTTATTTGGGCGAAGCAACGAGAGCGCATTAAGTTTTTTTCAAATTTGACCTCTGCTCATCGGGTCAAACAATTCCCAACCAATGGGGTTTTGATGGGTAAATTTAACTTTTTAAAATATGCAAGAAGTAGCTCAAGAAGTAGTGAATAACTACGCATCACTGAAATATATTGGCGTTGGCCTTTGCTCTATCGGCATGGCTGGTGCGGCGATTGCAATCGGAAATATTTTCGGATCTTTTTTCAACAGCTTAGCGCGCAATCCTTCTGCCGCGCCAAAAATTGAAAAATACATTTACATCGCAGTTGGTCTTGCCGAAGCGATGGGAATCTTCGCCGTTCTTTTGGCGTTCCTTGTCATGTTCAGTTAGTAACGTAGGGGCGACCCTTGTGGTCGCCCGTGGGCGCGGGGATAAAACCCCCTGCCCTACATTTTTTTAAATCATGCCTCAATTCGATTTCACAACTTACAGCTCACAAATTTTCTGGTTCGCGATTTGTTTTTCGCTGCTTTATTGCTTCTCGCATTTCATAATTTTGCCAAGAATTCTAAATATTTTGAAAGCAAGAAGGCATGTGATTGACTCCGACCTATCATCCGCTCAAACACTGGAGGAAAGGGTTCAGGCACTTCAAACAAAAACCGATCTACTCAAAAAAGAAGCTAGCCAAAAATATCAATCAAAGCTCGAAGAAGTGTCAAAAAGCGCACTCAAGCAAAGAGAAAAAATGATTGAAGAGCTAAAAGAAAAAATGGAAAAAATGACTCGAAATTCACGTCAGGAACTAAAATCTTTTGTCGAAAATTCTCATATCAAAAGCCAAACCGCAGCACAAAATCTTGCAGAAATAATCAAAGAAAAACTTTTTAGAATTTAAATTATGTTCAACGAAAAATTCTGGTTAGCGATCGCATTTACTAGCTTCATTTTGCTAATCCTGAAATATGTCAAACCCTTGGTAATCAAAGCTTTGGACAATAAATCAAAAGAAATTGCAGAAGAAATTTTGGAAGCAAAAGAGATGAAAGAAAAAGCTCTTAGACTTTTGGAAAGAGCAGAAAAATCTTACGAAGATTCAATAAATTTTTCGCAAAAAATAATTAAGGATGCGGAAATAGAAGCGCAAAAATTTGCAGCAGAATCACAAAAAATGATCGAACAAGAAATTAGCAAGAAAACTTCTGCGGCGCTCGACAGAATCAAGCTGGAGCAAGATTCTGCAATTCGCGAAATCAAACAAAAAATAATTTTAGCCGCTTTGCAAATTTTTTCTAAAAATGTCGAAAAAGAAACCAGCAGAAATCAGCATGATCAGCTAATTTCCAAAGCCATCGAAAATTTCGAAAAAATTCATTAGTAAATGAAGCTTACTCTCTCATGGCTCAAAGAGCATTTAGAAACCGACGCATCTCTCGAAGAAATTTGCGCGAAGCTCACATCAATCGGTTTAGAAGTTGAAACAGTTGAAGATAAATCAAAAATTCTCGAGCCTTTCACAGTTGCAAAAATCCTCACCGCCACTCCTCACGAAAATTCTACAAAATTAAAAATCTGTTCCGTCGAAGTTCAAAACTCTGCTCAACCTTTGCAAATTATTTGCGGCGCAACCAATGCCAGATCTGGTTTAAAAGTTGCCTACGCACCAATCGGATCAACCATTCCGACCAATCAAATGGTGATTAAAAAAGCAAAAATTGCAGGAGTTGAAAGCAGCGGAATGCTTTGTTCAGCGCGCGAATTAGGGCTTGGAAATGAAGATGCCGGAATAATTGAAATCGATGAAAAATGGCCAATCGGCACAAAAATCACTGAAGTTTTTTCGCTCGATGACGCAGTGATTGAACTCAATGTCACACCAAATCGCGGTGATTGTTTGGGAATTAATGGAATCGCACGCGACCTTGCTGCAAGCGGCATCGGCAAGTTAAAAAATCCTGAAATCAAAAAAATTCCCGGAAATTTTTCTTTGCCAATAGAAATAAAAGCAACACCTGACGCCTGTCGCCTAGCGCCTATCGCCTATTTCCGCTCCATCAAAAATGTAAAAAATTGCGAATCGCCAAAATGGTTGAAAGAAAAATTAAACGCGATCGGAATGAATTCCATTTCAGCAATTGTCGACATCACAAATTACGCGATGATCGCTTTGAACAGGCCGATGCATGCTTATGACACGAAAAAAATTAGTGATTTTTTAGAAATTCGTTTCGCCAAAAAAGATGAAAAATTCACCTCACTAAAAAATGAAGAATTTATTTTGGATGAAAAAATTTTAGTAATTTCTGATTCACAAAAAGCAGTGGGAATCGCTGGAATTATTGGCTCCAACAACTCTTCTTGCGATTTAGAAACTTCAGAAATTTTACTCGAAGCAGCATTTTTTAATCCGTCAATAATCTCCAACGCCGGCCGAAAATTAAATATTCAAAGCGATGCAAGACACCGTTTCGAAAGAGGTGTCGACGAAAAAACTTGCGAAACAGGAATTGATTTAGCGACGCAATTAATCCTCGAAATTTGTGGCGGAGAAGTCAGCGAAATAAAAATTTTAGGACAAAAATCTGAAGCAAAAAAAATTGAGTTTGATATTGGTAAAATAAAAAAACTGATTGGGGTTGAAGTCACGGAGAGCGAGGCTCAAGAAATTTTGACGAAGTTAGGATTTTTAGTCGTCAAGCATCAGGCATCCGGCATTAGTGAGGTAGAAATCCCATCCCACCGTCACGACATTTTTTCTTCCGAAGATTTGGTCGAAGAAATAATTCGCATTTTTGGTTACGATAAAATTACCGCAGAACCACTCCCACTCTCAACTTACGATTTACGACTTACAACTTACGACTCCCCACTTCACAAAACCCGCTCCCACCTCGCTTCCCAAGGCCTAACCGAAATCATCTCTTGGTCATTCGTTGATTCAAATCTCGTCGAAATTTTTGCGGAAAAAAATGAAAAATTAATTTTGGCAAATCCGATTTCATCTGAACTCGATCACATGCGACCTACTCTGGCGATTGGCCTGATCGAGTCTTACAAAAAAAATGTTTTGAGAAATTTTTCCGATCTTTCACTTTTTGAAATCGGAAATGTTTTTGTTGAAGATGTTCAGAAGCTAATGATTTCAGGACTTCGCGCTGGAAAAAACAAAGAGCCAAATCATTTTCACGATGAAAGAGATTTTGATGTTTTCGACGTAAAAAAAGATTTTTTTGATGTGATTGAAATTTTTGGACTTCGCGCTGAAAGCTTGCAGGCCAACGCTTCTCAAGCTCCAAAATATTATCACCCTCACCGTTCAACATCGCTTAAACTTGGAAAAAATTTAGTCGGATATTTCGGAGAAATTCATCCAGCAATCGCAAAAAAATTCGACTTAAAAAATCGCATCAACATTTTTGAAATTTTTGTTGATAGCCTACCAATCCAAGCCAAATCTACTTCGCGCAAGGCATTCACGCCGAATGATCTTCCGATCGTTGAACGCGATTTTGCTTTTTTAACCGATAAAAATCAGCCAATCTCTGACATCATCAAAACCATTGCCAACACAGACAAACAGCTGATTAAAGACGTAAATATTTTTGATATTTTTACCGGAAAAAATATTCCCGAAAATAAAAAATCCGTCGCCCTACGCGTTAAAATTCAGCCTCAAGAAAAAACTTTAACCTCCGAAGAAATTGACACAGCGAGTAAAAAAATTATTGACGCAGTGACGAAGGCGCATGAAGCTGCATTGCGTGATGCCTAAAACCCGTTCAGAATCTCAATTAATTTTTAAGCATGAAGCCAGCAGGTGCTCCATCACTCAGACCAGACCATTCGAAATATCTTGCTTCGCTTGAGGAGAGCAGAAAAAAAATCGAAGCGAAAAAAATTAAAGCAAGAAAAGAGCTGGATGAACTTTTCACTAGGTTAAAATTTGATCCCGCAAAAAAAATTCCAAATCTAAAATCCGCGTCACTTGAGCTGCAAAAAATCTACGAAGATCTCGACCGAGTTTCAAACATAAATAGCGACATCCAAGACCTGCCAGAGCTGTTCCAAAGGCTTGCTAATGCTGAGCATGAAATGCTTCTAGCTGCAAAATATGAGCAATTTTCTCGCCTCCAATCCGCAGAATATGATTGCTCCAAAATTGAAGAGGCGATTAACGAAGGACGACTTTTTGACGTGCCGAAACATACGGCATCGCTGCAAGATAATTTAGAAACTCTCGATGAAATTCCTTCACTCGTAACATTCGAAAACAGAAACGAGGAATTAAAAAAATTATTAGATCTGCTCTCGCAATCGATCGATCTTTCTTCCGAAGATTTCGAATTAAATCAGCTCGAATATCGCAAAGTTGCGGCAAAAATTTTCGCCTCTTTTTCTAAAAATTCTGAATCTTTTTTTGCTTTTCTAGCCAATCGCGACAAGCCTGTAGCTGAACGTGATCTCTCTTATGTCGGCGCAAAATGGAGCGATAATTCTGATGAAATTTTAGATAAAATTAAAGCGATGGTTGAAAAATCTATTGCTGGAAAAACCGCTGAAAAACATCGTCTGCAAGTAAGTAAATTTGAAAATGAATCTGCGTTAACTCCATCAATAATCACAAAATTAGAATTAGAAAAAAAAGCCTTAGAAATAGGATCCGATATCCGCGAATTAAGAAGAGATGCGGAAGAAATTAGAAAAGAAATTACTACAATTGATAAAAATTTCCAAAAAATAAAAAATCCACAAGACCCAATCGAGCGGCTAATAAGAAGCGTTGGCAATATATTCAGAAATTTTGTAAAAACGTTACCGTCTGGCGGATTTCTATCAAAATTTTTTTCATCCCTAGCAACTCCAAAATCAAAATCGCAGGAAGAAGTTGAGGCTTTGCAAGAAAAATTTGAAGGCAAAAAAAAGGAGGAAGAAGAGCTGGAAGATAAAATCTTTAAAAAATCACAGGAGGTAGACGAGCTTGGGAAGGAAATAGAAAAACATGAAAAATTATTGTCAGCAGCAAAAAAATCTGGAAAAAAAGATGCTGGCGCAGAAGAAGATCGCGATCAAAAAATCGCAGACCTCGATGAAGAAAATAAGAAATCTAGAAACAAATTAAAAAAATTAGATCGTCACAAAGCCACGCCAAAAGCCACTTCTCGCGCCGATCTTGCTACAAAAGATGAAGTCACCGAAGGCCTATCACTCGCTAGAGAAATCGAAAGTGATGACGTAATTCAAGCTCACGCCGCCCACATAAAAGCAAAAGAACTGGCCAGCCAAAGTAAGAAAAAAGCTTTCGAGAATAGAATCAAAAGACAGTTTCACTCCATCTTCGAAATCGCCAAACGTGTGCAAGCTGGCGATGTGAAGATGATCCCCGACGCGCTAGATATGAGCCTTTCCGGCTTGAAAGTTATAGTTGATCAAATTTCTGTTCCGATAATTCAGCAAGCACTTGCAGCAACTGTAGCTCTCGCAAAATTTGCTCACGAAAGAAATAGAAAAAGCTCTTCCGATCGAGTCAGCGAAGTTGGAAAAGACGAGGCTTCCAGCGATTTAATCGATGAAATCGCGGATGCTTTTACGAAATCTTATTCCGCCATGGTTGATGGCATGTCGCCACTTGATCGCTTATCCGACAAGGGTGTAGAAAAATTTGCTGACAATCTCGTGCTCCAACTAATCGGTGCCATAGGCGCTAAAAGTCCACCATGGACAGTGGCTGCATCAGCAGAACAAACTAAAGAAAATTGTAGTGGGCGTGAAGAGGCTACAGATGCAATCGTTAGCGCCGTAGCAAGAGAAGAAAATTTTTCAGCAGAAGCATCTAAAGACGGGGAAGAAGTCTTAACTAATCAAACCCGTAAACTCGCTCACGCAATGGTTGGATGGGCTCTTCAAGGAAAAGAGGATGAGCGAACTCCAAGACAACTTACGGAATTTCTTGGCAAGGTTCGATTCGAAGATGAAGATTTGGAAGATGCTAACAAAACTCTAAACTGGAATGCGGTCGGACTTGCAAAAAGAGCTGGCATCATTGACTCAGAAGGAAATTTTTATTCACCAATCGGAAGATCTGAAGGACGAGAAGGCAAAGACAGTAAATATGGCTGGAGATTGGCCACAGAAAAAGAGGAAAAAAGTTTGCGAGAAACTAAAAAAATTTTTGGTTATGAAATTTTCACTCCATCATCAAAAATTTTCGAAGAAAAATTTGCGGCATTGCTTGGCGCAGTTGAGCAAAAAGATTTCAAAGATTCACTTAAGTTTAAAAGAAAAGAAACTTTGCTCGGGGATTTGGTTGAGAAGTTCGTTAAAGAAAAACTGCAGGGCAAAAGCTCTACTGATGACTTGCATAAATTTTTAAAAGCAGAAGCTGGTGAATTTTTAAAAATTGGAACTTCCAGAAGAGATTTGGGAGGAATAACT
>CAINKA010000057.1 GCA_903849835.1 uncultured Alphaproteobacteria bacterium | reverse complement strand
CACACCAGTGGCTCCTCGGATCATGCTTCGACAAGCTCAGCATGACACCCGAGTTTTTATCGTAATTAAATCGAAAATAAATTCGTGATCAATAGCAGCACGCCGCAAATATAGGAAATCGAAACCAGCAGCACAAAAAAAGAAGTAAGCTCAAACTGAACGGGTGACAGAGATTTTATCCCAGATGCTCTCACAGAAAAAATCATGAAACCGCTGATGAACAAAACCACCGAATAGATGAAAGCGAAAAATCCATTCTCAAAAAAATCTGCAAGAAAAAATAATCCGTAAATAAAAATTATCGGAACTAGGAAGTTGATTAGAGCGACTAGGATTGGATCGTTTTTCATGAGTAAATTTTTAGTCATGCCTCACTTGTCAAAACATGATTCTATTTTTTGTTAAAAAGTTTTTGTAGGGGCTGGCCTTGTGCCAGCCCGTAGTGGCCCCCACGCACCAAATAGGCGCTGAGGTCAATTCATGCTTCGCCCTTCGACAGGCTCAGGAGGCTCAGCATGACATCGAAGTTATTTTACAAAAATAAAAAACAGCCAATAAAAAACCCCGCCATTTTTTCAAATGACGGGGTTTTAAATTTTTCTAAACTCGATTAAGAGTTAACATCAACTTGGTAAGTAAGACCACAGCTTTTTACTGTGTCACTTGTGTTGTAAGTGAAAGAAGTAGAGTAGTAGCAAATTGTAACATCGTTAGTGTTTGCGCTTAGGGAGCTTGGAGTAGTGCTTATTCCGATATTTAAACCCCTAACTTTGCCAGTTCCGGCAACGCTGTCATCAATTTTTGCATCAATTGATAGAGCGTCAGTTGCCATGAGAACAGCTAATGCTGCTTTGTTAGCTCCGTTGACTATTGTAACGCCTGAAGCAGTTGGAATTGTAGCAGTTGACGATATAAGCGCTACGACATTTTGAGATATTTCATTCGTGAAAGGAGCTGCTTCATTGGAGCGGTAATCGAAATCCCAAACTGCAGCTTTAACTTTAGAAGCTGGAACAGTAACCCCAGAGCTTTCAGCAGCTGGAGCATAAGCTGGCGCAGAAACGGAGTTGCCGTCAAGAACTGCGGCAGCTTTCATTTGCATCCAAGCATTATGAGATTCTGAAATTGAAGCACTGAGATAATCTTCGATTTTTCCATCAGCATCCCCAACGGCAGAAGCTCCGACTACAACACCGTAGTCACCCGGCAAATAGTTAAACTGAGTATAAAACCCGTTAACAGCGGTTGCGTAAGCTCTCGCTTCACCCATTACTGAACGAAGTTCTGAACTTTTAATCAAACTTGCACCACCGGTAACCCCAGCGATTAATAGTCCGATGATGATCAATACGATTGATAATTCGATCAGCGAGAATGCTGACTTTTTTTGAGAAAAAGTTTTTTTCATAATTTGATTTGAAAATTTATTTAAATTTCGAAGGGGTAATGAAGAACTAAAAATGACTTCGTGCGCAGTGATTAGATTCGGGGTTTCTCCATGTCAAATATTTTTTAAAAAAATTTTTTTAAAAAAAAATCTGTCTCATTTTTATAATTTTTATTCGACAAATTTCACTTCCAGAATTTCGTAATTAATCACGCCACCCGGAGTTTGAATTTCGACTTCATCACCAATTTTTTTTCCAAGCAAAGCTCTCGCAACCGGTGACACGCTTGAGATCAAGCCATCATCAATATTTGCTTCGAACTCACTCACAATTTTGTAAGTCACTTTTTTTTCGCTGTCTAAATTTTCTAATTTTACTGTTGCGCCAAATTGAATTTTCTCGCCAGAAAGTTTTGAAACATCAATCACTTCCGCGCGCAAAAATTTTTCTTCGAGGTCAGAAATTTGCGCTTCAATAAATCCCTGTTTGTCTTTTGCAGAATGATATTCGGCATTTTCTTTTAGGTCGCCATGCTCGCGCGCTTCCGCGATTTGTTTGATTACTTTTGGCCTCTCAACATTTTTTAAAATGTCGATTTCCGCTTTTAATTTTTGGTAGCCTTGTTTTGTGATTTGGAATTTATCCATAAAAAAATTCTTTGAATTTTTTTAGTCGTAAGTCGCTAGTCGCTAGTCGTAAGTCAAACCGAACTCTGGCTGACTTACGACTTACGACTGACGACTTACGACTAAACTTTAGTATTTGTAATTCTCGCCTTTGAACGGTCCAGCCGCGTCAACATTGATGTAATCAGCTTGCTTCTTGCTGAGCTTCGTCAATTTCATTCCGAGCTTTTCGAGGTGAAGCGTCGCAACTTTTTCGTCTAATTCTTTCGGCAAAATGTAAACTTTATTTTCGTATTTTTTGTGATTATTCCAAAGTTCAATTTGCGCCATCACTTGATTTGTAAAACTTGCTGACATCACGAAAGCGCTATGCCCCGTAGCGCAGCCGAGGTTCAACAATCTGCCTTCCGCGAGCAAAATAATTCTTTTTCCGTCAGCAAAAGTGATTTGATCAACTTGCGGCTTGATGTTTGTCCACTTCAAATTTCGCAGCGCTTCAACTTGGATTTCATTGTCGAAGTGACCAATATTTCCAACAATCGCGCAGTCTTTCATCGCGCGCATATGCTCGATGGTGATGACGTCAACATTGCCTGTTGTGGTGATAAAAATATCTGCAGACGAAACCACATCTTCAATCGGCAAAACATCGAATCCGGCCATCGCCGCTTGCAAAGCGCAGATCGGATCAATCTCCGTCACCGTCACGCGCGCACCCTGTGATTTAAAGGCCTCAGCGCATCCTTTGCCGACATTTCCGTAACCGCAAATTACCACTCTTTTGCCAGCGATCATCACATCCGTCGCGCGCTTCACGCCATCGATCACGCTTTCTTTGCAGCCGTAAAGATTGTCGAATTTTGATTTCGTAACCGCGTCATTCACATTGATTGCCGGCACTTTTAATCTGCCTTCTTTTGCCATTTGGTAAAGCCTCGCGACACCAGTTGTAGTCTCTTCCGAAACACCTTTGATTCCCGCTAAAATTTCCGCATATTCTTCGTGAATCATTTTGGTTAAATCTCCGCCATCATCCAAAATCATGTTCGGCACCCAATCTGTTCCCTCGGCTTTTTTTCCGACGATTGTTTGACGAATGCACCAGTCATATTCTTCCTCAGTTTCACCTTTCCACGCGAAAACTGGAATGCCTGCTGCAGCAATGGCAGCAGCGGCTTGATCCGATGTTGAAAAAATATTGCAAGAAGACCAGCGAATCGTTGCGCCCAAGTGAATCAAGGTTTCGATGAGCACTGCAGTTTCAATCGTCATGTGCAAACAGCCGACAATTCTGGCGCCAGTAAGTGGCTTCGATCCGCCAAATTCGCGGCGCAGCGACATTAATCCCGGCATTTCATTTTCTGCCAATGTGATTTCTTTTCTGCCCCATGCAGCCAAAGAAATATCCTTCACGCGATAGTCATTTGTCATATTTTTTTTGAAATTAATTGAAGAAATTTGGCGAATAAAGCATCAGCCAAAAAAATGGGATGATGAGCGCGTAACCAAAGTTGGCGCGCTTTCTCTTGTTTGGAACATCGAAAATTAAAAACATGGTCAAGATCAACATCACCGCGAAAAAATAAAATAAAAAAACATGCATCGGCAAACAAACTGCGGCGATCAAAATAAATTTTGTGTAATCAAAAGATTGATGTTCGCTCGCAAAAAGTCCGTTGGTTTTTTTGTAAAAAATTTGATAAAAAATTGTTGCAAAAATTGTTCCGATGGCAGCAGAAAAAGTTGCATCAATCACGTTTTGATCTTGCAACACACGGTTCGCCAGACCAATCATCAGAATGAGATTTAACACCTGATGCGGAAAAATTTTGTGAGTAAAATCTGTCGCCAAAAGAATTATTAGGCCGACAGAAATCATCGAATAAATCATGAATTCTTGGCTGAAAGAAAATTTGATGTAGCAGAGAATGAAGGCGGCAGTAGTTGCGAGCTCGATAAAAAGATGCGTGCGCGGAATTTTTGTTTTGCAAGACCTGCATCGGCCTAGGGTTAAAAGCCAATTTAAAATCGGAATTAAATCTCGAGTTTTGATTGTGACGCCACATTGCGGGCATCTGGATTTCGGTCCAAAATATCTGCCGAAGCATGATTCTCCAAGCGGCAAACGATATGCAAAAAGAGTTGCGTAGGAGCCGAAGATTGCGCCGAAGATTGCGGAGAGGATTAGTCCGAGGAGTTGTTCCATGTGGTTAAAAAGTTTTTAAATTATTTTGTAGGGGCTGGCCTTGTGCTGGCCCGCGGGCGACCACAAGGGTCGCCCCTACAGGCGAATGTTAATTTTTTCGCGTCTCCAAAAACAAAATCACATCCGCGCGATCTTGCGGTTTTTTCAAACCCGGAAAGGCCATTTTTGTTCCTGCTACGAAATCTTTTGGCTTTGTGATAAATTTATCTAGCGACTCTTTGTCCCAAGATCCACCTTTTGATTTCATGGCGTCGGAGTAGGAGAATCCTGAAGTCGCAGCCCTCGCCTTTCCGACAATTCCAAACAAATTTGGGCCAACTTTATTTCCACCAGATTTTTCTGCTGAGTGACATGAGGCACATTTTTTAAAAATTTTTTCACCGCGATTTGCGTCCGCAAGTTTCATCATCGAAGCAAGATCAACTTGAACTTCTTCTTTTTTTGCGACCGCTTTTCCATCAGAAGAAATTTCAATTTCAAAACCTCTTTTTACGACTTCTTTTTCTCTGTAAAGCAAATTGGTTGTAAGCACCGCAACAATCACAATGCAAAGTGAAATAACGAGAGCGATTGCAGGAATTTTTATTTTTTGCATCTGAATTTAGTCGAACAAAGTTGAGACAGATTTTTCTAAGGAAATGTTGCGAACCGCTTCCCCAATTAGATCGGCGATGTTTATGATTCTGATATTTTTAGTCTCCAAAGTTTCTTTTGAAGGCTCGATTGAATTTGTGATGACTAAATTTTTCAGCTTAGAATTTGCAATTTTTTCGCTGGCTTTTCCGGATAAAATTCCGTGAGTGATGTAAGCCGACACTGACTTCGCGCCCTTGTTTATCAAGGCTTCGGCGGCATTGCATAATGTTCCACCTGAATCAACCATGTCATCAACCACGATACAATTCTTTCCTTCGACATCGCCGATGATATTCATCACCTCACTTACTCCGGCGCGAGGACGGCGCTTGTCGACGATTGCCAATTCAGCAGAAATTTTGCTAGCAATTGCTCTTGCGCGCACAAGTCCACCAACGTCTGGCGAAACTACGACCAAATTTTCTAGCTCGAAATTTTGTTTAATGTCGCGGATAAAAACCGGTGAGGCATAAAGATTGTCGAGAGGAATATCGAAGAAGCCTTGAATTTGTCCGGCGTGTAAATCGAGCGTCAGCACACGATCCGCGCCAGCTGAGGTGATGATGTTTGCAATTAATTTTGCTGAGATTGGAGTGCGCGGCGCAACTTTGCGATCTTGTCTGGCATAGCCGAAATAAGGGATTACGGCGGTAATTCTTTTTGCTGAGGCGCGACGCAAAGCATCAATTGCGATCAATAATTCCATGATGTTGTCATTCGCCGGATAAGACGTGGACTGGATTATGAAGATGTCTTCGCCGCGAACATTTTCTTTGATTTCAACAAAAATTTCGTGATCAGCAAATTTTTTTACTTCGGCATTGATGAGCTTCAAACCCAAGTGATTGGCGATTTCTTGCGACAAAATTGGGTTACTGTTACAAGCCAGAAGTTTCATAATTTTTAGTTTGAAAGTTTGGGGACGGGGTCTTACGAAGGTTTCGACAAGCTAAAAACCATCCACAATTAATCAACTTTTTTTCTTAAAAAATGGAAGAGATCGAGCTTTACGACATTGTAAAAATATTACACATCATCTCAGTAATTTCATGGCTCGCTGGGCTTTTATATTTGCCAAGAATTTTCGTTTATCACAGCCAAGTTTCTGTTGGATCGGAAACGGATAAAATCTTTCAAATAATGGAAAAAAAATTGCTGCGCTTCATCATGACTCCGGCGATGATTTTAGTTTTTATTTTTGGATTTTATTTGGCATCACAAATCGGTTTCGAATTTATTTGGCTTCACATCAAAATCACGCTGGTGCTTTGTCTTGCTGGATATCACGGCTTTCTTTCGCGCTGTCGAAAAAATTTTGAAACAGGAAAAAATAAACACAGCCAAAAATTTTTCCGCATCATCAATGAAGTGCCGACTCTGCTGATGATTGCGATTGTTGTGTTGGTGGTGTTGAAGCCGTTTTAAAATTTAGGTGCCATTTTTATTTTTATTTTTTCTCAAATGCTAAATTTAATCGAAATCACTGCAGAAAAATTCGACGTCATCCTCGATCTTCGCTACGCCACAGCCAACAATGTTTGTGGAAAAAAACTTTATTCCGACTCAATTTGCTACCTTCATCCAACTGCCGCTGAAGCGCTTTCACGTGCCGTTACTTTTGCAAAAAATCTTGGATTAAAGTTAAAAATCTTCGACGGATTTCGCCCACTTGCAGTGCAAAAATTTATGTTCGAAAAATTTCCGTCAGATGATCCAAGTGGAGGCTTTGTTTCCAATCCCGATGGCGGAGTAATCCCGCATTGTCGCGGTGTCGCGGTTGATTTAACTTTATGCGATTCGAGTGGAAATGAATTAGAAATGGGAACTGATTTCGATGAATTTTCCGATCTCGCATTTCACAATTGCAAAAAAATTTCTGCGCAAGCACAACAAAATCGCCTGATCTTACTTGGCTTGATGACGGAATCTGGTTGGGATTTTTATTCCAAAGAATGGTGGCATTATCAACTTTTCAAACCGCGGGAATATCCGGTGATCATGCTCTAGCGCGACGAATTCGGCCAAGTCAGCAAGTCTTTCAGAAAGCTCACCCCGCAATTTTTCACGATCAAATAATCTTTGCAGGCGCTGTATTTTGTGCATTCACGAATCGTCTCATCCCGATTTAATTCGCATCCTTCGTCACTAATTCTTCTTAAAAAATATTCTTGAGAATCTGGCATTTTGCACAATCTAACATCCTCAATTGAAGCCGTGTTATTGTTGGCATCTGGCGCCATTGCCATCACTTTTTCTGGATTAGATTTTTCAATAAAAATTTGTAATTCCTTCAATCCGCTAGAACCGAATTCATCATTAAAAATTATATTTTTTTGCACGATTCCCGACTTGTCATTGGCTTGGTAAAATCCGTAAATCGCTTCATTCTCATCGCATTTTGATTCCAATTTTTTTTCTTTCGACAAGTCACCTTTCAACAATTTTAAATCACTCACCAAACCATTTTGAACTGAAAATGAAATTAGGTTTCCACTATGATTTGCAAGCTTGTAGCTGCCATTCTTCACCGCTAAAAAAACTTGATCTTTTCCTTCGAAAAAAAACTGCTCAGCAAAAATTTTTCCATTAAAAATTGTGATTTTGGATTTGTGAAAATAAGGCGCGTCCCGCATTCCATCGCGACGAAAACATGCGGTTTTATTTTCAGCAGAAACATCAAGAAATTTTTCACATTCACTCTGCGACAAATCGATTTGCAAAAAATATTCGGCAGAAATTTCGGGATAAATTTTCGTAACAATTTTTTTCTTTTTTACTTTTGCAGCAGATCCTTCGGCGTGAAAAAATAACAAAAAAATTGCGAGAAGGAAAAAAAAATTTCTCATTTTATTTTAGTTTTAGTAACGCGTAAACCCTTGCCAAATGTGGCACCGCAATGTTTTTCATTTCTGCAAAACGAACTACATTTCCCAAAATTGCTTCCACTTCCATTTTTCTTTTTGCTTCGAAATCTAGTAGCATGCTGGTTTTGTAAGGCGTCATTTTTTGCGTCATCTCGATATTTTTTTTGACAATATTTTCTGGCAATTTGCACCCGTCAATTTCAGCCAAGATACAAACTTCTCGCATGACATTTTCAACTAAATTTTTCGCCTCTTCATTCTCCAAAATCTTTTTGGTGTCTAGCCCACCAAACAGCACAGATATTGGGTTGAAAGCCGCATTCCACACTAATTTTTTCCAGCGTTCAGTTTGAATATTTTCGCTGACCTCGACTGGCACGCCCGACTTTTTCCACAACTCAACTAGCTCCAAACTTTTCGCCGAAATTCCGCGTGGAAAATCGCAGGGGAAATCACCAACAATTAATCTGCCGTAATCTTGGTGGTGAATTTTTCCGGCAGCAATTTTGCTGACACAAACAAAGGCCAAAGCGCTGATTAAATGCTGCTGCGGAAAAGATTTTGCGATTTCATTTTCAATGTGAATTCCGTTTTGCAGCAGGATGATTGATGTGTGTGCAGCCAGAGCTGGCCTGATTAAATCTGGCACAGAAATTTCCGGCAAAACTTTTGTCGCCACCAAAATGAAGTCGGGTTTTTCAGCGTAATCTCCAACGTCACGCAAAGTTTTTTGCGGCGAAAAATGAAAATCACCGAGACAACTTTTCACCGCGATTCCGTTTTTTTTCACGACGTCAAAATCAGAACGCGAAATTGTCGAAACCTCCGCACCCGCTTGCGCCAACTTCCCGCCGTAAAAACTTCCGATTGCTCCGGCGCCGATTACTAAAATTTTTTTCGACATTTGGTCTAAGATTTTTTGTTAATTAAATCACGCACTTGGCCAATAATTTTACTCACAAGTTTTTTGAAAAGAAAAAATAAAAACACCCCGTCAAAAATTTTTTCGGCGGGGTATTTTTTTGCTTGTTACTTTTTTTTCTGAGAGAAAAAGTAGATTGTCGCCTCGAGGCGACTTTTTAAAAAAACATCTTTAGAGCCAGCAATATCAACACTTCAGACAAATGCAGATTTCCCTACAAAATTACAAAGCTCTCCTCTTAAAAATCCAAAAAATAATCGGCAAAACCGAGCAGAAAATCGTCGCGGATGTGAATCACGAGAAAATAAAAATGGTGTGGGAAATTGGTAAAATGCTCGACGAACATTTACTGAAAAATAGTCGCGTTGGCTACGGAGAGCGGCTGGTTTTTCAGCTTGAGAAAGATATTTTTATTTCGCGAAAAACTCTCTACCGGATGCGCGCCTTCTACAAAACTTACCCCATTTTGCCCGCGAAGGACAAGGCTTTGAGCTGGAGTCACTACCGCAATTTACTGGTCGTAAAAAGTGACGAGAAGAGAAAATATTTGGAAGATTTAGTGGTCGAAAAAAAACTTGGTTCGAATGATTTGCAGAAAAAAATTTCCGCTCAAAACAAGCTCCAAAAAAAAATCTCCAAGCCAAAAAATACAAAACTAAAATGCGAACGCGGAGTGCTTTACGCCTACAAAATCGCTAGTTTGCAAGGTTCGAAGAAAAAGTTTTTGGACTGTGGGTTTAATATTTTTACGGAAATTCAAAAGGGCTGGACGGGGTTTGTAACCCCGTCCACAGGTTCAGTTCAATCTAAGAAAGGAAATGCCAAAGGAACTGAACGTGAGGACGGGGTTACAAACCCCGTCCTGCAGCTGGTGGTGCATTCAAGCAAAAAAGGTGAAAAATTCTCGCTCCAAAAAACCGAGCTCCAACCGCGCCAGCTCCACACCTACAAAGCCTACCTCGAGCGCGTAGTTGACGGCGACACGATTCACGTTGTGCTCGATTTAGGCTTCAAAATTCAACACCGCGAAATCCTCCGCCTCGCTAAAATCAACGCTCCCGAGGCCGAAACTTTTGAAGGCGCGCAAAGTAAAAAGGTGCTGGAAAAAATTTTGCAGGACGTGCCGTTTTTAATTGTGAAGACGAACAAGACGGACATTTACGGGCGTTACATTGCGGATGTTTTTCTGGCGAAAGGCACGAAAGACGATCCGAAAAAAATTGCGAGCGAGGGGGAATATTTGAATCAGAGGCTGGTGGATGAAGGGGCAGCGGGGGTTTATTGAGTTGTCTCAGGGCTGGGCTGGGTTTGCAACCACGTCCAAAAGTTCAGTTCAAAGTAAAAAGGAAATGCCGAGGGAAATGCAGCTGGAAATGCCGAGGGAAATGAACGTGAGGACGGGGTTACAAACCCCGTCCTGCAGCGTCCCACGACTGGTTGATGAAGCGTAATTCATTCAAGATAACTTTATTTTCTTCTACTGAAAACGTGGCCTCCAGTATCTCTTCACAATTTGGAGATTTGATAAAAAGTTGTTGAGGAAAAATTAGGCGCTCTTTGGAAAAATATTTACGAGCGTCTTTAATCTCATAATCCGCTTCCTCATTATCCTTTTTTAACCCTCTCAGCCTAATATATCCTCCATTCCCATCGGGACAGATTTGTAAATGAGGCCTTGGTTTTATCCCAGAAATAGTATCTTTAGTTTCTAGCTGACCTGGCAATCCAAAGAGGAAATCAAAGACTTTAGTTTTAGTATCTCGATCTTCCCCGATTTTCACTTTAACAAAAAATCTCTCAATTTTTGCAGAAAGACATTTCTGATTATTTATCAGCGCAATTTCTGAAAAACTGGAATTATTTGAGACTGACGCATTACCAATTGTTGTAATTTTTCCTGGTGAAAAACCATCAGCTGGAATTGAAAGTAAGGCAGATGAATTTGGCGTCTTATCTCCTTTCGTTGAGTTTACCAACAAGGTTATTTCTTCATTGGTCGTTTGACCATCACGAGTAATCGATGCCCCAAATACCTTCATAGATGTAGATTCACCGCTTTTTGAAATGATCCCCACGCCAAATGGAAGCTGTCCCAGAATGTGCATTTTCCCAAGATGCTCTAGAGCCCTGTCTTGTTCTCGATGACAGTGTTTATATTGCTTGCCGCTTCCGCAAGGACATGGCGATTTTGCACTGATCATTTTGAAAATTTATTTTAATTATTGAGCACAGTTATTTGAGCTATACCCAATCTGATTCAAGATACCGATCTCAATTTTTATGTCATGCTGAGCCTGTCGAAGCATGATTCAGGTCTCGGT
>CAINKA010000056.1 GCA_903849835.1 uncultured Alphaproteobacteria bacterium | reverse complement strand
CATGAATCATGCTTCGACAGGCTCAGCATGACATCGAGTTTTTAACGACTAACAAACCTTGAAGTGGGGCAGAGTTTGTAACTCCGTCCTCACGTTCACGTAAAATTTTCAGCAAAGAAAATGAACATTCAGACGGGGTTACAAACCACTACTGTCCGGTTCCGCCCCCTACAGGCTGAAGAGGTCGGTAATTTCAGTCTCTGATTTTGTGCAACTCAATTTCACGAAGCCGCTTAAATTCTGGGTTCGTTCGAATAAAGAGAGGCTAAAAATCTGAGATAAAGTGTAGAGACTCTCATCGAGTTTTAGAGTTTTTTTGATGATGGCGATTAGGAGATAAATCGAAATCGCGATCCAGATTTGCGTCTCAACTGCATTTCTTGAAGTGCCAAAAAATGCTTTGATGCGCAGATGTTGTTTGATCCATTTGAAGAATAGTTCGACCTGCCAACGTTGCTTGTAGAGCTTTGCTATTACTAGCGCCGGAAGGTCGAAGTTATTGGTTAAAAACTCCAAATCATTTTGTGTTTCTGCGTCGTAAAATCGCACTCTTCTTACCTGTGAAGGATAAGTTTTAAGTCCGAATTTACTGTTCAGTAACACGGTTTGATCGCAGATCAGACCGGTATTCTTCTTGTCAATCGGATGAGAATAAACGCGCTTAAATCTGATTTTTTTGTGCATTCTAATCACAAAAGAAGCTCCTAATTGCGTAATTCTAAATAGGCGTTTGAAGTCGGTATATCCTCTGTCCATGAGGTAAATAGATCCGGCTTCAAAAAATATTTTATCCATCATTGCTTGATCTGATCCTTTGCCGTCAGTGATGACGATGAAGGAAGGAATATTACCTCTCAGATCAAGCAAAGTGTGCAGCTTAATTGCTGACTTGGTTGTCTTGTATCTTGCCCAAGGAAAGGTTGAGAGACATAAGTCAATCACGCTTGAATCAAGGGCGTAGAGAGAGTTGCTAAGCTCACTTAAATACTGATCCTCTAACGATTCAGACGAATAAAGTTTTTGAGCTTTAAGCATCAGAACTTTTGCGAAATCAGAATAAATTTCTGAATTACGTTTCTCGTTCGCATCAGACAGAGTGCTCTTCGACACTCTGCCGCGAAAGCCAATGTGATAAAGTTTGTTGGCCATTGCCTTCAAACAAATTTCAATATCTCGCAGACTTTCTCGAGCAGTTAATTGAGCAAAAGCCATGCACAAAAACTGATCGTAACAAGAAAAATTCCGCATGCGATAATCACCGCCATGACGCAACACGCATTGGTCAAACTCATGCTTCGGCATGAAGTTCGTGATGTGACTAAAAACAAATTTACCCGAATTACGATTCATAAATTCCTCCTTTTTTAGGAAGAATCCACGAATCGATTCTAGATCGAAAAAACTTTTTACCCCACTTTAAGCCTTTGGTTACAATGGTTGGCGGGGTTTTAATTATTTCTTAACCGGACAGTAGTGGTTACAAACCCGGTCTGGCGCTGGTAGATTTTGGTAATTTTTCTTGAAATTCTTTAACTACGCAATTCGTTGTCTTCATTGGCTCCCCAGAGTTTTTTGCCAATTGTCTCCACGTGGAGACAATTCAACTTTTCCGCAAAATTTCCTTCCGAATTTCTGCCGCAAAATTCTTAGATTTAAAACCAGTGGCCACCAAATAAGTCTCACTCGAATCTTTCCGCGACGAGTCAGGTTTGAAATATTTCACGACAGAAAAACTCTCCCGCAGCCTTTTCAAAATCTCATTCGAGCTCCCGCCCTGAAAAATTTTTCCAACAAAAACTCCGCCCTCTTTCAAAATTTTTTCCGCCAAAATTAACGCCTCTTCGAGCAGAGCAATGATTCGCATGTGGTCGGTTTGGTGGTCGCCCGTGGTGTTCGCAGCCATGTCGGAGAGGACTGCATCGCAGAGTCCACTTTTGTTGTGTGGAATTTTTTTGAGCTCGGAAATTATTTTTTCTGCGGCGTTTTCTTCCAAAAAATCTTGCTGAAAAAAATTCACGCCAGCGATCGAGGGAATCTCCAGCAAATCAATTGCAACCACATTTCCTTCACCAACTTTCGTGACAGCGTATTGCGACCAACCACCGGGTGCCGCGCCCAAATCCACCACAACTTTTCCCTGCTTAAAAATTTTAAATTTCTGATCGACTTCAATAATTTTAAACGCCGCGCGCGACCGCCAGCCTTCCTTCTGCGCCTTCTCAACGAATGGATCGTTCACTTGACGCAACAACCATTTTTGCGAAGATTTTTTTAAGCGTTTGGCTTTTTTTAATTGCTGAAATTTTTGCGGCATAAATTTGTTGAAAAAGTTGAACCCGCGCCTAGCTTGCCGCGCCCTCCTTCTGAATACAAGAAATCAAAAATTCGTGAAAAATTTTAAAATAAAAACTCCGATTAAAACCATCGGAATCATCGGCGGCGGACAGCTCGGACGCATGGCCTGCTTCGCTGCGCAGGCGATGGGATTTCGCACCGTTGTCTTTACCGATCAGAAAAATTCGCCGGCGAGTTTCGTTACCAACCAAACAATTTTGGCAAAATATTCCGACAAAAAAGCGCTGAAAAAATTTGCGGATTTGGTCGATGTTGCAACTTTTGAATTCGAAAATATTCCGTTTGAGACTGTGGATTACGTGGCTTCGCAGGTTTCATTTTTTCCGCGAGCAGAAGTTTTAAAAATTACCCAGCACCGAATTTTGGAGAAAAATTTTCTTAATTCGATTGGGGTGAAGACGGCGGATTACGCGGAGATTTCTAGTCTTGAAGAGCTGCAAAAAAATCTGAAAAAATTCAGAACAAATTCCCATGGGGCGATTCTGAAAACAGCGACAATGGGTTACGACGGCAAGGGTCAATTTGTTTTGACTAAGGCTGCGGATATTGACGTTGCTGTAGGGGCTGGCCTTGTGCTAGCCCGCCTGCGACCACAAGGGTCTCCCCCGTTAATTCTAGAAAAATTCTGTCCGTTTGATTCCGAAATTTCGGTGCTGGTTGCGCGCGGAAAAAATTCTGAAATCAAAACTTACGCACCACTCACCAACATCCACAAAAATGGAATTTTAGACGAAAGTATTTATCCGGCGAAAATCAGCAAAGCCTTGCAAATAAAGGCGCAAACGATTGCCAAAAGAATTGTCGAGAAGTTGGATTTGGTTGGAATTTTGGCGGTGGAATTTTTTGTGATTGGTGACGAATTGCTTGTGAATGAGCTTGCCCCTAGGCCGCACAATTCGGGACATTTTTCAATGGATGGCTGTGTCACTTCGCAATTTGAGCAATTGATCCGCGCGATTACTGGCTTGCCGCTGGGTTCGACCGAGTTTCATTCTGAAGGTCGGATGAAAAATTTGATCGGTGACGAGGTGAAAAATCTCGAAAAATTTTACAAAAATCCGCGCGCTAAAATTCATCTTTACGGCAAAGAAAAAGTTGCTGCGGGAAGGAAGATGGGGCACGTGAATTTGTTGAAATAAATCTTTCAATGTCACCCTGAGCCTGTCGAAGGGTGATTCAAGATGCGGGCTCGAATCACCCTTCGACAGGCTCAGGGCGACATTGAGTTTTAATTAACGATCAAAAAAATGACAAAAAAAAATATTAAAAGCGGGCGACCACAAGGGTCTCCCCTACAATTCCTCCCCCAAAAATCCGGCTTTCTTGGCATTGAGGAAAAATATTTAAAATCTCCCGACCAAGCAAAAGTTGTCGTCGTTCCCTTCGGTTTAGAAAAATCTGTCAGTTACGGCGGAGGCACGAAAAACGGGCCGGCAGCGATCATTAAAGCTTCGCAACAAGTCGAACTTTTCGACGAAGAATTCTGGTTCGAGCCATTTCGCAAATACGGCGTCGTCACTTTGAAAGAGCCGAAAATTGATTACACTTCAGTTGCAAAATCTTTGAAGCAGCTCGAAAAAATTACGCAGAAAATTTTGGATGCGGGAAAATTTCCGCTGATTCTTGGTGGCGAGCATTCAATCACTGCGGGCTCGATTCGACCTTTTGTCAAAAAATATCCTGACCTTGCGATTCTGCATTTCGATGCTCACGCCGATTTGCGCGACGGTTTTGACGGAGAACATTATTCCCATGCTGCCGCGCTGCGCCGCGTGATGGACAATCCGATTTCAACTTTAATTTCTTGCGGCATTCGCAATATTTCGGCGAGCGAAATTCCTTACCTCGAAGCCAATCGCCACCGCATCACCATTCACTTCGGCAAGGATCGCAGAAATTGGGACGCGAAAAAAATCGTCGCTGCGCTCAAAGGTCGGCCAGTTTTTTTAACTTTCGATTTGGACGGATTTGATTCGAGTTTGATGCAAGCGACGGGAACTCCGGAACCCGGTGGCGTAATGTGGGAAGACGCGCTCGACATCATCCGTGAAGCCAGCAAAATTTCGAATATTGTTGGTGCGGATGTGGTGGAGCTGGCGCCGGTGAAGGCCTTGCACTCCTGCGATTTTTTGGCGGCGAAATTGTGCTACAAAATTCTTTCTTACGCTTTTTTGAATCCGAAAAAAGTCCGGCAATCCGCGCCCAGCAAATAAACTTTTGCATTTTATTTTTCTTAAAAATATGGTGCCGCGCCTTGGATTCGCGATGTTCTGCTGAAAGTTTTTCAAATTAAATTTTAAAAAAGATCTCAAATGCCTAGAGTCTCTGTCGTTGCCAAAAATTACGCTAAAGCCTTGTTTGTAGCGGCTCGGAAAAGTAATTCGGTCGATAAAACGTCTGGAGAACTCGATGTTTTTAAACAAAATTTTTCCACCAGCTTCGCGCATGAATTAAAAAATCCTGTCATCGCGAAAAATGATTTGGTGAGGATCATCACAGAAGTTACGCAAAAATTCGGACTCGGCGCTCTAACATCAAACTTCTTCGCCTCAATCGTTCGCAACAGAAGATTGAATTTATTTCCAGAAATTTACGAAGAATTTTCACGCTTGGTGAAGCAGCAAAAAAATATTTTAGAAGTCGAAGTGACGGTTGTAGTGAAGTCTCAGAAAGAGCAGATTGACCGCATCAGAGCAGTGATCGCAAAAAAATATCCCGACAAAACAATCGTCATCAAAGAAATTTTGAAGGAAAAAATTTTAGGCGGGTTTCAAATTAAAATCGGTTCGGAAGTGATCGATGCAAGTTTGAAAAACCAAATCGCCAATGTTGGCAAAGCCTGTTTCGGCGCAGCTAGTTAAGTTTAATTTTAAGGAATTCACAAACTCAGTGTCATGCTGAGCCTGTCGAAGCATGATTTATGGCACAGTCCCAGAATCATGCTTCGACAGGCTCAGCATGACAATGCAGGCTCAGCATGTGACGCTGAAGGTTCAGTAGACACTGAAAATTTTGGCTTTGCGCAAGCTCTAGCTATTTAATATCAATCCAAAAAATACGAAATTATGGAATTTAGAGTTGAAGAATTTTCCAATATTTTACAAAAAAAAGTCGAAAACTTTCATAGCTCGGCTGAGCTAAAAGAAGTCGGTGAAGTCGTAAAAGTCGGTGATGGTATCGCTAAAGTTTATGGCTTGGATAACGTTCAGGCGGGAGAGCTCGTTGAGTTCGAAACCGACTCCCAAAATTCCTCCACTGGTGGCGTAAAAGGCATGGCGCTGAACCTCGAAACCGATAATGTCGGTATCGTAATTTTCGGTGATTCGCAAAAAATTAAAGAAGGCACAAACGTAAAAAGAACTGGCAAAATTGTTGAAGTTCCAGTTGGCAAAGGATTGCTCGGACGCGTTGTTGATGCACTCGGAAATCCAATCGATGGAAAAGGAGCTTTGCAAAATGTCGAATATCGTCGCGTAGAAATCAAAGCTCCCGGAATCGTTGCGCGTCAATCAGTTAGCGAGCCGATGCAAACTGGAATTAAAGCAATCGACAGCTTGATTCCAATCGGGCGTGGACAGCGCGAATTGATCATCGGTGATCGTCAAACCGGAAAAACTGCAATCGTTCTCGATACTTTCATCAATCAGGCCAAGGCTCACGAAGGCACTGACGAAAAACAAAAACTTTACTGCATTTACGTCGCGATTGGGCAAAAGCGCTCGACTGTAGCGCAAATCGTTAAAACTTTGGAAGATGCTGGTGCGATGAAATATTCCGTTATCGTTTCTGCAACCGCTTCTGAAGCTGCTGCGCTACAATTTTTTGCACCTTACACTGGCTGCACAATCGGAGAATTTTTTCGCGACAATGGCATGCACGCCCTCGTAGCTTACGACGATTTGAGTAAACATGCGGTTTCTTATCGCGAGATGTCGCTTCTTCTTCGTCGCCCACCCGGACGCGAAGCCTATCCCGGAGACGTGTTCTACGCCCATTCTCGCTTGCTCGAACGCGCTGCAAAAATGTCAGACGCTTGTGGCGGCGGGTCTTTGACTGCGCTTCCAATCATCGAAACTCAAGCGGGAGACGTTTCTGCTTACATTCCAACCAACGTGATTTCGATCACTGACGGACAAATTTTCTTGGAAACTGAACTTTTCTACAAAGGCATTAAACCGGCGGTAAACGTTGGCCTGTCTGTGTCGCGCGTTGGTTCTGCTGCTCAAACAAAAGCGATGAAACAAGTTGCTGGCACGATCAAGCTAGATTTGGCGCAATTCCGCGAGCTTGAAGCCTTCGCACAATTTGGTTCTGATCTCGATGTCGCAACGCAAAAATTGCTCGATAAAGGCCGCAAATTAACTGAACTTCTGAAGCAAAATCAATATTCTCCGATGGGTTTTGAAGAGCAGGTTGCTTCGATTTATGTCGGCGTGAAAGGTTATCTGGACAGGGTTCCGGCAAAAGAAGTCGTTAAATTCGAAAAAGAATTTTTACGCAAACTTCACTCTTCTCACGCAGAAATTTTGAACTCGATCAAGCAAGAGAAAAAAATTACCGACGAAACTGAAAGCAAGCTCAAAAAAGTAATCGAAGAATTTTTATCGATCTTTTTGAACCATGCCCCGTCTGCTAATTTTAATCATGCTGGGCTGTCGGATCGACTAGCTCACGATAAGAGAAAATAGCCTAAACGGCTATTTTCGGCATTCGCACTCCGCCTCTTTTTAAAAATTAATGGCAAATCTCAAAACTCTCAAAACCAGAATTAAATCGGTCAAGTCGACGCAGAAAATGACCAAGGCGATGAAGATGGTTGCGGCTTCTCGCTTGAAGCGCGCAAAGCAGATGGTTGAAGCTTCGCGTCCTTACGCAGAAAAAATTCAGGAAATGGTTTCTGGGCTCGCATCCAACATTTCAACTCGCGGAAATCTCAACGAAAAATTTCCACTTCTTACTGGCAAAGGAAAAGGCGAAACGCATTTGATCGTAATTTTTTCTTCCGATCGCGGTCTTTGCGGAGGCTTGAATAGTGCGACGGTGAAATTCGCAAAACATCGCATCAATGATTTGGTTTCTGAGGGTCGAGAAGTTAAAATTTTTTGCGTTGGCAGAAAGGCTTACGAACAGCTAAAATCAACTTACGGTAATCAAGTTGTCGATCATGTTTTTGGAATTTTTAAAGGCGTGGTTGATTATAAAATTGCACAAAATTTATCTGAAAAAATTTCCAATCTTTTTGCTCAAAATCAGTTCGATATTTGCGATGTAATTTACAGCAAATTCAAATCGGCGATTGTGCAAGAGCAAGTTTGCAAACAGCTAATCCCAGCAGAAATTTCTTTCAATAAAAACGCAGCAAATCTCGAATCGCCGATGAGTTACGAACCAGGTGAAGAAGAGGTTTTGTCAGAACTTTTACCAAAAAATTTAACCATCCAGCTTTACAATGAACTTCTAGAAAATAGTGCTTCAGAACAAGGTGCGAGAATGGCGGCGATGGAAGCTGCGAGCAACAATGCTGGCAAAATGATCAAGAATTTAACGCTAGTTTACAATCGCACGAGACAAGCAAATATCACGAAAGAGCTGATCGACATTATTTCTGGGGCGAACGCGGTTTAACAAATTTTAGATTTTAGATTTGTTGCGAGTGATGAGTTTCGTTCTTTAAATTTCAAAAAAGTGTTTCAACAAAATCCAAATCTAAAATTCGACGACCTCTGGCTCAACATTGACAAACCCCTCGGCCTTTCCTCCGCAAAAACTGTTGCAATCGTTAAAAAAATTACTGGGGCGAAAAAAGTTGGACATGGGGGAACGCTTGATCCTCTTGCTTCTGGAGTGCTTCCAATTGCGTTAAACAAAGCTACAAAAACTTCTGAAAGTTTGATGAATGCGCGGAAAAAATATTTTTTTCGCATCACTTTTGGTGAGTTCCGCGATACTGACGATGCCGAAGGAAAGGTTGTGGAATCTAGCTTCGCACGTCCAACAATTGCAGAAATTATTTCCGCTTTGCCATTTTTTATCGGCAAAATAAAGCAAACTCCATCACGCTTTTCAGCCATAAAAATCAACGGTCGGCGAGCTTACGAGCTAGCTCGAAAAGGTGTTGAATTTGAAATGCCGCCACGAGAAGTGGAAATTTTTTCGATAAAATTAATTTCAAATTCTGCGGAATTTTCTGAATTTGAAATTGAGTGCTCGAAAGGCACCTATGTTCGTTCTTTGGCTCGTGATATTTGCAAAAAAATTTTCGTTTGTGGTTACGTTTCAAAATTAATTCGACTGCGTGTTGGCAAATTTTTTTACGAAAAAAGAATTTCGCTTGACGTCTTAAAAGCTGTGGCTACTTATGGCGGCCGTTTTTCTGATGGCTCGCTGCTTTCGCTGCAGGATGTCTCTGGATGATCAGAGCGTTTCTCTTACAAACAAAGATCAAACTTAAAAATTTCCCCCATCGCTCGAGCAATGTTCGGGCTTAACTTTTAAACATTTACAAAAATGTCTCTTCTTAAAAAATCAAAAAAAGAAATCGTTTCTGAATTTGCTCAAGGCAAGAAAGATACCGGCTCATCCGAAGTTCAATGTGCTGTAATTACCAAGCAAATCGATAATTTAACCGAACATTTGAAAATTCATAAAAACGATTTTTCTTCGCGAAGAGGATTGCTGATCTTGGTCAGCAGAAGAAGAAGATTGCTCGACTATCTCAAGGCCCAATCAGTTGAGCGTTATGAAACTCTGATCAAGAAACTCGAGATCAGAAAATAAAAATCACTGTCTCCTCTCCCTAACCCAACCCTACTAATCAAAAGCTGAAACTATGTTCAATGTTGTAAAAAAAGAAATTAACTGGAATGGAAAAATTCTATCTCTGGAAACTGGCAAGATCGCGCGCCAAGCAAGCGGATCAGTGGTCGCAAAATATGGCAATACCACAATTCTCTGCGCCGTAACTGTCGCAAATAAAGCAGCTGAAGGTGCGGATTTTTTCCCACTCACTGTTAACTATCTCGAAAAATCTTACGCTGCCGGAAAAATTCCTGGTGGATTTTTTAAGCGCGAAACTAAGCCATCTGACGCTGCAACTCTTACTTCACGTTTGATCGATCGTCCGATCCGTCCACTTTTCCCGTCAAACTTTTACAACGAAGTTAACGTCGTTTGCACGGTTCTTTCCTACGATTCGAGCTCTACTCCTGACGTTGTTGCCCTCATCGCCGCTTCTGCAGCTCTAGCAATTTCTGAAGCTCCATTTTCAGAAGCTGTTGCTGGTGCAAGAGTCGGTCACATTGACGGTCAATTCGTTTTGAATCCAAGCGCTGAAGAACTCAAAAACAGTCGCTTAGATCTAGTTGTCGCCGGAACGCAATCATCAGTTTTGATGATCGAATCCGAAGCAAAAGAATTATCCGAAGCTGAAATGTTAGAAGCTGTGAACTTCGGCCACGCCGCATTCCAGCCTGTAATCGATTTGATCAATGATCTAAAATCTGCAGCCGGAAAACAAAAAATCGAAGTTGTAAAAATCGACAACTCTGCACTCAAAAACGAAATCACCGCCTTCATCGGTGACCGCCTAATCAGCGCTTACAAAAAGCAAGCCAAGCAAGTTCGTTCTGGTGAACTAGATCAAATTTCTGCCGACATCAAAGCTAAATTCATCAATGAAGAAGCGGGTGTTGACGCAAATAAACTCAAATCAATCTTCAAAACACTTTCGCAAGAAATCGTGCGCAATGATGTTTTGAAAAACAGCATCAGAATCGACGGCCGTAAGACTGACCAAGTTCGTCAAATTGCCATTGAAACTGGATTCTTGCCACAAGTTCACGGTTCGGCCTTGTTCACCCGCGGTGAAACTCAAGCCATCGTTGTTGCAACTCTCGGCTCCGGCAAAGACAAGCAATTGATCGAAAATCTTGATCCAGGAATGCACGAAGAAAGTTTCATGCTCCACTACAACTTCCCTCCTTATTCAGTTGGCGAAACTGGACGCATGGGCGCCCCAGGACGTCGTGAAATCGGTCACGGAAAATTGGCTTGGAGAGCTTTAAATCCAGTATTCCCAGGAATCGCGGAAAATTTTTCTTACTCAACTCGCATCGTTTCTGAAATCACTGAATCAAACGGCTCATCTTCAATGGCCACAGTTTGCGGCGCTTCACTTGCATTGATGGATGCAGGCGTGCCAATCAAAGCTCCAGTTTCTGGAATCGCGATGGGACTCATCAAAGAAGGCAGCAATTACGTAATTTTGTCTGACATCATGGGCGACGAAGATCATCTCGGCGACATGGATTTCAAAGTTGCCGGAACCAGAACAGGCATCACTTCTTTGCAAATGGACATCAAGATCAACGGCATCACTTCCGACATCATGCAGCGTGCTCTTGAGCAAGCTCATGTTGGCAGATTGCACATCTTGGACAAAATGGACGAAGTTATGACTGCACCTAGAGCAGAGCTTAACGCCAATGTGCCAAAAGTTGAAACCATGACCATCCCGCAAAAGAAAATTCGCGAAGTTATCGGTTCACGCGGTGCGGTGATCAAAGAAATTTGCTCAGTTTCCGGCGCAGTGGTCGACATCGACGATAGTGGCCTCATCAAAATTTCTTCGAACAATGCTGACTCAGTGAAAAAAGCCATCGCCATGATTCAAGAAATTACTTTCGAACCAGAAATCGGCGACATCTACGAAGGCCCGGTTGTAAAGGTTATTGATGCGGGAGCATTCGTCAGCATTTCCAACAATCGTGACGGTTTCATTCACATTTCTGAGCTTGCCGAATATCGCGTTGATTTCGTCGAAGACGTTATCAATGAAGGCGACATCGTGAAAGTTAAAGTGATCGGCTTCGACAAAAAAGGTCGTCCGAAACTTAGCTATCGCTGTGTTGACCAAGTAAGCGGCGAAGATATTTCTGATCGTATTCCAAACAAACCACAAATGGTTGACGAAAGAGAGTCTGGCGGACGCAGTGACCGCGGTGGTTTTGAACGTCGTGGCGGCGGTGGGCGTGATCGCGATGATCGCGGTGGTGATCGTCGTGGCAGTGGCGGTGGAAGAGATCGCGATGATCGCGGTGGTGACAGACGCGGTGGTGATCGTGATGATCGTCCTCGTAGCAGAGACCGTGATGATCGCGGCCCTTCTGATCGCGATGGTGCACCAAAAAAACGTCGCGGATTTTTCGGCTAGATTTTAGTAAAATTTTTTTCGTAGGGGCGGGCCTTGTGCCCGCCCTTTCTATTTCCAAACCAGAATGCCAATCGCAAAAAAAAATTTAGAAAAAATTTTAGCAGAAAATTTTCCCAGCGCAAAAATCGAAGTGATTGCTTTGGTCGATGATGACAACCATTACAGCGTGAAAATCATCGATAAAATTTTTGCTGGAAAAACTCGTGTCGAGCAACATAAACTCGTGAATAATGCGCTAAAAGAAATTCTCGGCGATGTTCTCCACGCCATGCAGCTCAAGACTTCTCCGAATTAAACCTCCTTTGCAAAAGGAGGTGGATGATCGCGAAGCGATCAGGCGGAGGATTTTCTTTAGCCTCAACTTCAATTTTTTTCTAAAAATTTTTACGCATCTCCAGTAAATCACCCGTCATCGCTAACGCGATGCCACCCTCTTTTTCAAAGAGGGTTAAACAACTAAATTTTATGACCAACATTCTTGAAAAAATTCAGCAAACCATCTCATCAAACGACGTCGTGCTTTACATGAAGGGCAGCAAAGATTTTCCGCAATGCGGCTTTTCTGCAGCGGTTTCTCATGTTTTAAAAACGCTCGGCGTAAATTTTTTAGACGTTGATGTTTTGAGCGATGCAGAAATCAGGCAAGGCATCAAAGATTTTTCCGATTGGCCAACAATCCCGCAACTCTACGTCAAAGGCGAGTTCGTCGGTGGTTGTGACATCGTGAAAGAAATGTTTGAGTCTGGGGAGCTGGGGGAGTTGTTGAAGGAGAAAAAAATTATTTAACAAAAAAAATAATGTCCCACTTCGCGATCGAAATAAAAAACCTCTCCAAAACTTACCGCAAAAAATCTGTCAGCAAAGAAGCTCTCAAATCGATAAATCTCGAAATTAAAAAAGGATCCTTCTTCGGTCTTTTAGGTCCTAATGGCGCAGGTAAATCGACGATCATAAATATTCTCGCCGGACTCGTAAATAAAACTTCTGGGGAAGTAAAAATCGCTGGCATCGACATCGAAAAAAATCCGCAAGCAGCAAAATTTAAAATCGGAATCGTGCCGCAAGAATTGGTGCTCGACCCGTTTTTCAACGTGCGCGAAACTTTGGAAATTTATGCCGGTTATTACGGAATAAAAAAATCGCATCGCAGAACGGATGAAATTATCGAAGTGCTAGGTTTGAAGGATAAGGCGAAAGCCGCGCCGCGCAGCTTGTCCGGAGGGATGCGTCGACGTCTTCTCGTCGCGAAAGCTCTGGTTCACAATCCAGAAATTTTAGTTTTAGACGAACCAACCGCCGGCGTGGATGTGGAGCTGCGCAATCAACTTTGGACTTACGTAAAAAAATTAAATGTTGGCGGAACCACGATTCTATTGACTACACACTATCTCGAAGAAGCTGAAGAATTATGCGATGAAATCGCCGTCATCAATCACGGACAAGTAATTGCGCATGATCGCAAAGAAAATTTGATGAAATTACTTTCGAGCAAAGAGCTGATAATTTCTTTTGCGGAAAATATTCGATCCGACATCGTCGCTACTCTGCCGCAGCTCAAAACCAAAATGTTGGCCAGCGATAAAATTTCGATCACTTACGATCCGGAAAAAACCGAAGTAGAAAAAATTCTCCGCATCATCTCCGGCAGCAAAATTCAAATCAAAGATATCTCAACGCAGCAGCCCGATTTGGAAGAGATTTTTAAACATCTTGTTCGCAGATAAACACATCTCAAGACAGCCTTCAAAAACTTGTTGATTCTTTTTTTAAAAGATTTCTTTTGCAGAAAATTTCTTTTTTATTTCATTGAAAATTTAAGCGTAAAAATTTTTTCAGATTTTTTATTTACAAATAAAAATTTGTTTTTACGTTGCGCCCTCTTTTAAAAAATTGCGTTTGAAAATTATTGCGCGGAGCCAGTCAAATCAAGGCTTCACAGCATGTCATCTTCAAGCAAAAATTAAGTGTTTTTCTTCTTTTACTTAATTTGAATAACCAACAAAGAAATGGAATTAGAACAAGAAAATGATCGGGGAGTGAACTCGAAAATTCACTATTTAGATTTCAAAGGCGCAGGTCTTAAAGGGCAGAATTCCGAAAAGGAAAAAATCAACAAGGGACAGAAATCTCTCAGCACAGTCGAAAATCAGATTCTTGAATTAAAGCCATCACTTCCAGTTTACTTCGTTCGTCCAGCTTCAATCAAACGCGCGGCGACCTTCTTCTTAAAAAATTTCCAAACTCCAAAATTTGCTAGCGACATTCTTTATTCGGTGAAAAGCAATCCGGATTCTGCAATTTTAAAACACTTGTTTGATGCGGGCGTGAAGCACTTCGACGTCGCTTCAATGTCTGAAATAAAATTGATCAAAGAGCTTTTTGGTGAAGATGCAAAAATGCATTTCATGCATCCGATAAAATCTCGCGAAGCAATTTTCGATGCTTATTTCAACCACGACATTCGTGACTTTTCGCTAGATTCAATCGATGAGTTGAAAAAAATTTTAGAGGTTACAAACAACGCGAAAGATCTTGGTTTGCATGTGCGTTTATCGATTCCAAATTCTCATTCCGTAATCGATCTTTCTGGAAAATTTGGCATCCTTCCCTCCGAATCAATTGCGCTTTTACGCAAAACAAGAACCGCAGCTAAAAAGCTGGGAATCTGCTTCCACGTTGGTTCTCAATGCATGGATCCAATAGAATATCGCAACGCGATCATGATCACAAAAGAAGTTTTGGATCAAGCAAAGGTTCGCCTCGATGTGCTTGATATTGGCGGCGGATTTCCGTCATCTTATCCGGGAATGACTCCGCCAAATCTGAAAAGTTATTTCGATGAAATTTTTGACGCGATCAACCAACTTTCTCTCGATAAAAATTGTCGCATTTGGTGCGAACCTGGGCGTGCGTTGGTTGCAGAATCTGGCTCGCTTTTAGTGCGCGTCGAAGCGCGCAAAAAAAATATGCTTTACTTGAATGATGGAACTTACGGAGGCTTGTTTGACGCTGGCTTTCCCGGATTTATTTATCCGTCAAAAGCAGTGAGAATTAAAAACAAAGATCCGCTTTCTCTGTTGCAAACGCCATTTGGATTTTATGGCCCAACCTGCGATTCGATTGATACGATGAAGGGTCCGTTTTATTTGCCAGAAAATATTGCTGAAGGTGACTATATCGAAATCGGACAGCTCGGCGCTTACTCTCGCAGTATCAGAACTGATTTTAACGGCTTCAATAAAAATCTCCAAATCGAAGTTTCCGATGAGCCGTTAGTTTCAATGTATCGTGAAGTTGAAGATTTAGAATCAATTCGTTCAGTTTAACAAAGTCGTCAGTCATCAGTCGTAAGTCGCTCCGAGTTTGGTTTGACTAATGCCTAATGCCTGACGCCTACATTCCCCCGCTATGGTTACAAAAAAACAACTCCTCTCCCGCGAAGTAAAACATATCGACATCACTTCCTTCGATGCGCGCCCAATAATTGAGCAGATGGATCACATGTCCTTCACTTCACGCGATCTCGCACGCGCGACGGAAATTTTCAACATGATGCTGAAAGACAATTCTTGTTCGATCGTGTTAACCCTTGCCGGCTCTACCTCCGCAGGCGGCTGCATGAAAGTTTATGCCGACATGGTGAAGTTTGGAATGGTCGATGCAATCGTTTCAACCGGCGCTTCCATCGTTGACATGGATTTTTTCGAAGCCTTGGGATTCAAGCATTATCAAGGCACGCCATTCGTCGATGATAAATTTTTGCGCAAAAATTATATCGACAGAATTTACGACACTTACATCGACGAAAAAGATTTGCAAAATTGCGACAGCGCAATTTTCAAAATCGCAAACAGCTTGGAAGCGCGCCCTTACTCTTCTCGCGAGTTTATCTGGGAAATGGGAAAATTTTTGAAAAAAAACGGCAAGAAAAAAGAATCGCTGGTCGAGCTTGCTTACGATCACAATGTGCCAATTTTCTGCCCCGCCTTCACTGACTCTTCTGCTGGTTTCGGATTGGTTCTGCATCAAGTTAAAAATCCAAAAAAACATCTCACCATCGATTCAATTGCTGATTTTAAAGAACTTACCGACATCAAAATTAAAGCTGGAACCACGGGATTGTTGATGATTGGCGGCGGCGTGCCAAAAAATTTCGTGCAAGACACAGTAGTCTGCGCAGAAATTTTAGGCGAAGAAGTCGACATGCATAAATACGCCGTGCAAGTTACGGTCGCTGATTCTCGTGATGGCGCATGTTCATCTTCAACTCTAAAAGAAGCCTGCTCTTGGGGAAAAGTTGACACAACTTTTGAACAAATGGTTTATGCTGAAGCAACTTCAGTAATCCCCCTTCTAGCCTCTGACGCCTATCACCGCGGATTTTGGAAAAAAAGAAAACGCAGAAATTTTGCCAAAATGTTTTGCAATTAAGTCGCAAGTCCTAAGCGATAAGTCGTAAGTCAAGCCAAGCTTGGAGCGACTTACGACTGACAACTTACGACTGACGACTAATTTTTTATGTTCGAACAAAAATCAATTTCGCAAACCATTCTTTTACACTTAATCGCGATTTTGTTTGTTATTTTTAACGTCTCCGACATCAGGATTGCTGGCCTCGCAGATCTTATACCGCTCTTCGATTTGATGATCATTTTTTATTTTGGAATTTTTAAAAATGTTTTTTCGGTTTGGTTTATTTTTCTTCTAGGAATTTGGAATGATGCTCTAAATGGAACTCCTCTCGGCACTACAGCACTCTGCTACATCCTGCTAGGAAAATTCTTTTCTGTGCTGAATAGCAAGATGATGTTGAAGGAAAATTTTAAACAAATCTGGCAACAATTTGTTGCTTTTTGTTTTTTATTTTTATTGATGAAATGGGCGATTCTGTCAATTTTCAGCGAGTCGGCGCACAGCGTCGTTACTCCTCTGGTGCAGTTTATTTTATCTTCTCTGCTTTATATTTTGATGCATAAATTCTTCGATTATTTAAGTGAAAAATTGTTAGAAAATTAATCAGCAAAAATGCTTCGCGACATCAGAAAAAATAAAATTTTTAATCGTCGCGCTTTATTGGTGGGTGCCGCTCAATCAGCGCTCGCAAGCTCTCTCGTCATTCGTCTTGGTTATTTGCAATTGTGGAAGCATGACGAATATGCTGTTCAGTCAGACAGCAATCGCATCAAGCCGATGATCAATCCGGCTCCGCGAGGCATAATTCTTGATCGTCGCGGAATTCCTCTGACAAAAAATGACAGCAACTATCGCTTGCTGCTCTATCTCGACAAAAGAAGAAATGTTGAAGAGCTGGTCGATAAGTTGGCGAAAATCCTCGATCTCAGCGAAGAAAGTAAAAATCTTTTTTTTGCAAAAATAAAAAACGCTCGTCGCAAAAACATCATTTCGTTGATCGATAATTTGGGCTGGGATGATCTGGCTCGCATCGAAACCAACTCGCATTTATTGGCTGGAGTTTCAATCGAAAGCGGAATTATTCGTCGTTACCCCTACCCTTCCGAAACCGCGCATTTCTTGGGCTACGTCTCCCTTCCTTCCGAAAAAGAAATCGATGAAAATGAGCAAAATCTTTTCATGCATCCAGATTTTCGCATGGGAAAATTTGGCGTTGAAAAAAGTTTTGATGAGGCTTTGCGCGGAAAATATGGCGTGAAATATGTCGAAGTGAATGTGCATGAAATTCCTTTGCGCACTCTTTCGGTGAAGCCATCTGTCGAAGGTTCGAGACTTCATCTGACGATCGATTTCCACCTGCAAAAATTTGTTACGGAAAGAATAAAAAATGATGTTGCTTCTGTAGTGGTGATGGATGTGAAAACCGGAGAAATTCTCGCTTACGCTTCCAGCCCAACTTTCGATCCGAATAATTTTGTTGAAGGCGTTTCGAGAGAATATTGGCAGCAGCTAAATGATGATCAGCGTAAGCCGCTCAGCAATAAACCAATCTCCGCAACTTATCCTCCAGGATCAACTTTCAAACTCATGGTTGCCTTGGCGGCGCTTGAAAGTGGCGTGAATCCGAATAATCGCGTTTATTGCAACGGATCTTACCAATTCGGTCGTAGAGCTTTTCACTGCTGGAAAGAAGAAGGCCACGGATCGCTGGATCTGATGGGTGCGATCATGCATTCCTGCAACACTTATTTTTTCACGCTCGCCAATCAAATCGGTTACGAAAAATTTACTGAAATGGCGCGACGATTTGGTTACGGCGAAAAATTTGATATCAGTCTTCACGGTGCAAAATCGGGAAATGTGCCGTCTGACGAGTGGAAGCGCAAAGTTTTAAAACAGCCTTGGGTTGGCGGAGACACGCTCAACACCGCAATCGGACAGGGAAATGTTTTGGCAACTACTCTGCAAATGGCGATTGTCACTTCACGAATCGCAAATGGTGGAATACCGATCAAGCCTTATCTGGTGCGCAATCACAACATTTACAACCAGTTCGATTCCCTGAAAGATCAGCCATTGGTAAAATCCGCTCATTTGAAATTTGTGCAAGAAGGCATGCGTCGCGTGATTAACGAACCGGGCGGAACTGCTTACGGAAAAAGAATCGAGGTGAAAGGTTTTGAAATGGCGGGAAAAACTGGAACGTCGCAAGTGATTTCAAAACGCGAAAAAGAAATGACGAAGGCGGAAAATGAAGCCAGCGCAAATCATGCGATCTTCGTCGGATTCGCGCCAGTCGGCAATCCGAAATATGCAGTTTCAATTGTGGTTGAGCATGGCAAAAGCGGATCCGCTGCCGCCGCTCCAATCGGAAAAGATATCATGATGGAAATTCAGGGATTGAATCGTGGGAAAGGGGTTAGCTAAATTTATTTTTTCTTGCACTTTCATTTCCGATTTTTAGATTGCGCCGCCTTGTTGCTACCAGCTCTATCCCACCTCTTAACTTTCTAAAAAACATGCAAAATAAAGGAAAAATCACGCAGGTTATTTCTGCGGTTGTCGATGTTGAATTCGAAAATGGTGAATTGCCTGCGATTTATAACGCGCTTGAATGTCAAAATGATGGCAAAAAATTAGTGTTTGAAGTTGCGCTCCACATCGGCGAAAGAACTGTTCGTGCAATCGCGATGGATTCAACGGACGGGCTTACTCGTGGCACTGAAGTGATCGACACTGGCCGCGCAATTTCGGTTCCAGTTGGAGAAGGAACGTTGGGAAGAATCATGAACGTGATCGGCGAACCGATTGACGAAAAAGGTCCGATCGAATTTACAGAATTAAATCCAATCCACGCAGCAGCGCCAGAGCTTGTTGATCAAGCAACCGAAACCGAAATTTTGGTGACAGGAATTAAAGTCATCGACCTTCTCGCGCCATATTCCAAAGGCGGAAAAATTGGTTTGTTCGGCGGCGCGGGAGTTGGAAAAACAGTTTTGATCATGGAATTGATCAATAACGTTGCCAAGGCTCACAGCGGCTATTCAGTGTTTGCGGGCGTTGGTGAAAGAACTCGCGAAGGAAATGATCTCTACCACGAGATGATGGATTCCGGAGTTATCGATGTAAAAAATTTAAAAAACTCCAAAGTTGCGCTTGTTTACGGACAAATGAACGAACCACCTGGAGCTCGTGCTCGCGTGGCTTTAACAGGCTTAACTCAAGCTGAATATTTCCGTGACAAAGAAGGTCGCGACGTGCTTTTCTTCGTCGATAATATTTTTCGTTTCACGCAAGCCGGTTCGGAAGTTTCTGCGTTACTCGGTCGGATTCCTTCGGCAGTAGGTTATCAGCCAACTCTCGCAACTGAAATGGGATCGATGCAAGAACGCATCACTTCAACCAAGCGCGGCTCCATCACTTCGGTGCAAGCGATTTACGTTCCGGCTGATGATTTGACCGATCCCGCTCCAGCAACATCTTTTGCGCATTTAGATGCGACAACGGTTCTTTCTCGTCAGATCGCAGAAATTGGAATTTATCCTGCGGTTGATCCGCTCGATTCAACCTCGCGCATCCTTGATCCGCGCATTGTTGGACAAGAGCATTACGACGTTGCTCGTGAAGTACAAAAAATTCTCCAAGCTTACAAATCGCTGCAAGACATCATCGCGATTCTTGGGATGGACGAGCTTTCGGAAGAAGACAAACTCACGGTTGCTCGCGCTAGAAAAATTCAGCGATTCTTGTCGCAACCTTTCCACGTCGCCGAAGTTTTCACCGGCGCTCCAGGAAAATTAGTTTCGTTGAAAGACACGATTTCTAGCTTCAAAGCAATCGTTGCTGGCGATTATGATCATCTTCCTGAAGCCGCGTTTTACATGGTTGGCGGAATTGAAGAAGCAATCGCAAAAGGCGAAAAACTTTTGAATGATTCGAAGTAATTATGTCCAACTTAAAACTCGAAATCGTTTCGCCATCTGGCATCATTTTTCAAGGTGATTGTGTGATGGCAGTTGTGCCTTCGGTTGCTGGCGAAGTCGGTGTGATGCATGGTCACGAAGCCTTCGTCGCCGCGCTTCGCGAAGGACAAGTTTCGATTTATGACGACAAGCAAAGTCTCGTAAAATCTTTCGATGTGAAAAGTGGTTTTGCTGAAATGCAAAATGTGGAGAAGTTGTTGGTGTTGGTGGAGTAGAATCGAAATCCAATAATTTGTAAAAAACAAAAAGCCCCGCAGAGCCATGTTCTGCGGGGCTTTTTTGTTGTTATACTCAAGCCGGTTAAGAAGCCGATCTTTTTAGATCATCAATTAGGGATGTCATGCTGAGCCTGTCGAAGCATGATTCTAGGCACGGTGCCAAGGCATGCTTCGACAGGCTCAGCATGACACCGAGTAAGAGTTTTGGGATTTAATCAAACTGAATTTACGAACTGCGTAGTTCGACTTTTTCAAGCGGATTGAGCCTATCCCGAATTGAAACGAAATTACAAACTTCGCCAAGTCTCACAAGAGTAAAATTGCATCATACTTTTACAAGACAGATTTTGATTGGCACAGATGTTTGCTAGCTCGATGTCCCCAAGCTTCCACCTCCACCAAACCCAAAAGCGTGTGTAATCGCAAAAAGCCGCTAGAGTAAAAAACTCTAGCGGCTTTTTGTTTTTGATGCTCAAAATTTTTTTAAAAGATTTGCCAAACCAACAAAGCTAAAACCGACCAGATCCCGATATTAGCGATTATAACCAGTTTTAATATCAGCAATAACTTTGGGTTTTCTCTGAGTGATTGCGAAAATTTATTTTGTAAAAATTTGCCAATTTGCGATGACTTTGGCCTGCTGTCGTAAATTTTTTCCAATTCTTTTTTTACCAATTTTTTTTCTTCAGGTTTCATAAATTTATTTTTTTGAATCCAAGAGACACTTTGCCGCAAGACCGGTGATAATTTTTTCTGTCAGAGATTTTTTTAATTTTTTTCGATCAACTTCTTTTTTTGTGTCATCGAAATCAATCATAAAGCCGTAAAGTTCTGTGGCGATTCTGACCATTGTTTCTTTATCGAACTGATCTTCGTAAAATTTGAAAACCAACGTCATCGCTTCGGTTAATTTTTTTCTGCCTTTTTCGTCGAATGGTTTGTTGTGCTTTCCAGTGAGGATGGCGTCTGAATCCACGTCCAATGCAGCTGCAAGCCTTCTTAAAACTTCATTTGAAACTCCACTTCTGCCTTTCTCAAATCCAGAAATTAGCTGCTTACTGACCCCAACTTTTTGCGCCAATTCGCTTTGGCCAATTTTGCGTTCTTCTCTGATTTTTTTGAGGAAATTTTCCGGCATTTGATTTGAAAATATTTTTTCAAATTTTGTTTTTTAATTTACTCGAGGCAACAAAAAACCCGCGAACTGTTGAAGAGCTCGCGGGTTTTTTTGCGGAAATTTTTTGAAAATTTAGTGAATTAAAAATTTTTGTATCGCGCTGAACAAGGTGAGTAATGAGCCCATGATGACGGTCATGCGTACGGTGAGATCAAGCTTGAGAGCTTCCATTTCTTTACGAACGAGCGCGAATTCACCGTGCATTTCTTTGCGAACAATAGAAAATTCTTTATGCATTTCGCCCCTCAAATCACCCACATCCCTACGCACCAACACGAATTCCGAAGTCAGCTTTTTTCTCTAAATTTTTTACATCTTGCTTCGTTGCCAAGCTGTTTTTATTGACCTCGGTAATGATTTGGGCCTGTGTTTCAGCTTGTTCCTGTGTGAATCCGACTTCCTTGAATCGGTGCATGATTTGGATTTGAGTGAGCGGATGGTAAGCCATTGCGTCTAACATATTTTTGGTGATTCGGGTTGATATTGGTGATGATCATGTGGTGATCAGCGGTGCGGAAAATTATTTTTCGCAAAAAAACAGCAAGAAAAAAAAGGACGGAAGAGTTTTGTGGTAAAAAATCTACGAATCTTTCTTCTCATCCTTAACTTCCTCATATTCCGCATCGACAACTTTTTCGGAGGAATTTTGGTTTGGAGTTGCGTCGGTAAATCCAGCTCCGCCTGAAAAGTCTGGCGCGGCGCCAGCAGCTCCTCCAGCTTGCGAAGATTTGTAAATTGCCTCTCCAAGCTTCATCGAAGATTGCATCAAGGCATCGGTTGCTGATTTTAATTCGGCTGCAGTTGCATCGGTTTTAGCAACCAAATCTTTTACTTTTTGAACTTCAGATTCGATCGCGGATTTTGTGCCGCCATCGACTTTATCCCCATGTTCTTTCAAAGATTTTTCGGTTTCGTAAATTGCGGAATCAGCGTGATTTTTTGCTTCGATAAATTCTTTTTTAGCTTTGTCGGATGAAGCATTCGCTTCTGCATCCTTCACCATTTTTTGGATGTCGGCTTCAGAAAGTCCGCCGGAAGATTGAATTCGAACTTGCTGTTCTTTGTTTGTCGCCTTGTCTTTCGCCGAAACTTTAACCACGCCGTTAGCATCGATATCAAAAGTAACCTCGATTTGCGGCAGGCCGCGCGGTGCTGGAGCGATGCCTTCCAAATTAAATTCGCCGAGAAGTTTGTTGTGAATTGCGATGTCACGCTCGCCTTGGAAAACTTTCACCGTCACCGCAGTTTGGCTGTCAGACGCAGTCGAGAAGGTTTGGCTTTTATTGGTTGGAATCGTGGTATTGCGATCAATCAAGCGAGTGAAAACGCCGCCCGCCGTTTCAATTCCAAGCGAAAGTGGAGTGACATCCAAAAGTAAAATATCTTTCACGTCGCCTTGCAAAACCGCGCCTTGAATGGCTGCGCCGATTGCTACGACTTCGTCAGGATTCACGCTTTTATTCGGCTCTTTTCCAAAAAGTTTTTTTGCAGTTTCGATTACTTTTGGCATGCGCGTCATACCACCAACCAAAATCACTTCGTGAATGTCGGAAGCTTTCAAACCGGCATCTTGCAAAGCATTTTCGCAAGGTTTGATCGTACGTTGGATTAGATCGTCAACCAACTGTTCAAGTTTTGCGCGAGAAAGTTTAACATTGAGATGCTTAGGGCCAGTTGCATCGGCAGTGATGTAAGGCAGATTAATTTCAGTTTCTAAAGTTGAAGAAAGTTCGATTTTTGCTTTCTCAGCCGCTTCTTTCAAACGTTGTAAAGCCATGGGATCCTTGAGCAAATCAACGCTGGTATCTTTCTTAAATTCTTCGGTGAGGAATTTTAGGATGCGCATGTCGAAATCTTCGCCGCCCAGAAACGTGTCGCCGTTCGTGGCTTTCACTTCGAAAACTCCGTCGCCGATTTCTAGAACTGAAACGTCGAAAGTTCCTCCTCCCAAATCGTAAACCACGATTGTTTGTCCGCCTTTTTTCTCGAAGCCGTAAGCAAGCGCTGCGGCTGTTGGTTCGTTGATGATGCGCAAGACATCAAGCCCCGCAATTTTGCCGGCATCTTTGGTGGCTTGGCGTTGCGAATCGTTGAAATATGCCGGAACGGTGATGACAGCTTTGTCGACTTTTTCGCCGAGATAACTTTCCGCCGTTTCTTTCATCTTCATCAAAGTGAAAGCAGAAACTTGGCTTGGAGAATATTTTTCGCCCTTAATTTCAACCCATGCATCACCATTGGCTGAAGGCACGATTTTGTAAGGCACGAGGTCTTTATCTTTTGACGTGATTGGGTCATCGTGACGACGTCCGATCAAGCGCTTAATTCCAAAAATTGTATTTTGTGGATTGGTTACAGCCTGTCTTTTTGCTGATGCGCCGACAGCTCTTTCGCCATTCGCAAGGAAGCCAACGATTGAAGGCGTAGTGCGTGCGCCCTCAGAGTTTTCAATCACCTTAACGTTTTTTCCTTCCATGATGGCAACGCAAGAGTTGGTCGTGCCAAGGTCAATTCCGATTACTTTAGACATAAATTTATTTTAATTTTGGTTGGGAATGCGGGTTATTTAGGAAATGCTTTTTGGATTACAAGAGCTGAGGATTTTTTGTGAGGAATGTTTTTTCCGTAGGGGCGGACCCACGTGTCCGCCCGCGATTACTACAAGCAGAAATTATTTTTGATATGCGCCAAAACATCATGCACTCGCAAAAATTCCACATTTTTTTCCATCAAAAATTTCGAAACTTCCAAAGTTTTTTGAGCGCGATCGCCGGAAATTTCTAACGCATCGAGAAAACTTTTTTTCGAATGACCAACATAAAGCGGAAGTCCTAAAATTCTGTAGGCGTCGATGTTTTTCAAAATGCGAATTGATTGCTGCGCATTTTTTCCAAAACCAATTCCAACGTCAAAAATTAGCTGCGATTTTTTGACTCCTTTTTTTTCGAGAGCGGAAATTTTTTTCTGCGCCCACTTCAAAATTTCGCCGGGGACATCGAGATGAGGATTGACGATGAGCTCAGGATTAGTCTGGATCGCGAGGCTGTGCATCAAAATTGTCGTGATGTTTTTTGTGGCAATAAATTCAATAATTTTCTCGTCAACAAGTCCGCTGACATCGTTAATTATTTCGACGCCGAGCTCGTGAGATTTTTTCACAGTTTCAAAATGGTAGGAATCGATGCTGGTTTGAATTTTTTTCCCGAATTTTTTGTTGAAGTTTTTTACTTCAAAAATCACCGCTGGCAGAATTTTTTCGAGGCGGCGCCATTCTTCCTCGGCCGTGATTGGCAGGCTTCCCGGACGTGTCGATTCCGCACCAACGTCAATCACATCTGCGCCCTCTTCCAACATTTTTTTGAGCTGCGAAATTGCCGAATCGAGCGAATTAAATTTTCCGCCGTCAGAAAATGAGTCAGGCGTAACATTCAAAATTCCGACAATTTTTGTTTTTGACATCGGGGAGGGAGAGGGGAAATAAAATTTTGACTTTCGGGAAAATTGTAAGTCTGGCGAAAAAGTTGCAGCGCCGCGAGAATTAAAATTTTTTGCTGAAAACTGAATTTTGAGCCTAGGCTCAAAATCTCTGAAAACGCAGATGGATAGTGCCTTCTACCACTTTTTCTCGAATTTCTTCCGCAGAAAAATCGCCACCGAATTTAGTAGCACCAAAAATCCCAGCAGCACCAAAATCGCCGCCGCAGTTTTTTCGGCGAAGCCAGCTTCTGGCGAATCAGACCACAAATAAATTTGCACGGGCAGCACGGTTGTTGGATCAGTAAAATTTTGTGGAATGTCAGCGATGAAGGCGACCATGCCGATCATCAGGAGTGGCGCGGTTTCGCCGAGGGCGCGCGAAATCGCCAGAATCGTTCCCGTCATAATTCCCGGAACAGAAAGTGGCAGCAAGTGGTGCAAAGTGATTTGCATTTTTGAAGCGCCGAGAGCTGCAGCGCCGTCGCGAATCGAACTTGGAATCGAGCGAATTGTGTTGCGCGTGGCAATAATTATTACGGGCAAGACCAACATGAAGAGAGTCATTCCGCCCACTAAACTCGAGGATCGCGGCAGGTTCATGAATTGGAGGTAAAGGGTTAATCCGAGCAATCCGTAAATGATTGAAGGAATGGCGGCGAGGTTGTTGATGCTGATTTCAATGATGTCGGTGAGGCGATTTTTCGGCGCAAATTCTTCGAGATAAAAAGCGCACATTACCGCGATCGGAAAAGCAAAAATTAAAAAGATCAGCATCACTAAAATCGATCCTGTCAATCCGGCGCCAATTCCGGCTATTTCTGGCTCGCGCGAATCAGCAAATTCAAAAAATTTCCAGTTAAAAACTGTCCTTAAAGATTTTTCTTCCGCTAATTTTTCAAGCCAAAAATTTTGTTTTTCATTCAAGGATGAGGAATTTTTATGCTTGAAAAACATGTCGGTTTTTGACGAGGCACTCAACCAAAAAATATTTTTTTGCCCGAGTAAATTTGGAGTTCTTTCGATTTGTTTTTTCAGCTCCAGATGTGCGATTTTGCTGGGGAGTTGGTAAAGCGAATTGATTTCCGCAAGCTTCGTTGTCTCGGGAAATTTTTGCCGTAAAGCCGTTTTTACAGCTTGCCGGTAATTAATATTTTCAAGCGCAGTTTCATTCGTGAAATCGATTTCCAACGCAAGTTCCGTGCGCAAAAAAGCGCTGCTACTTTTCGCCAAAATCATGCCGAATAAAAACACAAGAAAAACCAAAGCAAAAGCAATCGAAGCCATGCCAAATAGCTTGAAACGCGTCTCGCTGGCATGACGTTTTTTTAGGTTTTTTATTTTTGAGGAGGTCATTTTTGAGCAGTTTTTAATTTTCGATCACAATTTCACTCATCGAAATGTGCAAAGCGTCGAGCATAAATTCAATAAAGTTTGTAAATTTTCCGGTTGCCAATTTGGCAGTTCTTCGTAAGCGGCAAAAAATTTCAGCGACCGCTTGTAGTGCTGAAGCACTGATCTCGAATGGTGGCTGATATTTAGCCATATTTTTTCTTATAATTTTTGATCACCATTAGTGCGATTACGTTGAAGATGAAGGTGAAAATGAAAAGCGTCAGAGCGAGCGCGAAGGCGGCTAGAGTCTTGGGGCTGTTGAATTCTTGATCTCCGACCAAAAGCGTGACGATTTGTGCGGTGGCGGTTGTGACGGAATCTAGCGGATTGAAAGTTAGGTTGGCCACAAGGCCTGCAGCCATTACAACGATCATGGTTTCGCCGATTGCGCGTGACACTGCTAAAATTATCGCACCAACGATTGAAGGCGTTGCTGAGGGTAAAACCACTTTTTTAATCATTTCTGATTTTGTGCTTCCCATAGCCAAGGCGCCGTCTTTCAAGGCTTGAGGAACTGAGTTGAGTGCGTCATCAGTGAGAGAAAGCACGAATGGAATGATCATGATGCCCATCACGAAACCAGCTGCCAGAGCGCTTTCGGAGGCGATGTCTAATCCAAAATAAGCGAAGAAATGTTTGAAGAATGGAGCGATGGTTGTGACTGCGAAATAGCCGTAAACAACGGTTGGAACGCCGGCGAGAATTTCCAAAATCGGTTTTAAATAATCGCGAGTTTTGGATTTTGCGTAAAGGCAAAGATAGATCGCGGCCATGATTCCAAGCGGTACGGCGATGATCATCGCGATCAAAGTGATGAGCAATGTGCCGAGAAAAACCGGAACGATTCCGAAAGCGCTGGCGCCAACTTCTTGCTCGGCGGTGATTGCCATTTGTGGGTTCCACGAAGTTCCAAATAAAAAATCGAACGGATTTACAAATTCAAAAAATCGCAAAGATTCGAACAGAATTGAAATTGTGATGACGATTGTGATTAAAATTCCAATGCCTGCGGTGATAGACAAAACAAGGGTTCCAGCTTGTTCAACATGTTTTTTGGAATTGAAATTTTTGTGATAAAAAAATTTGATCAAGAAAAAATTTCCGCTCAAAAAAACGATGATCAAAAAATATTTTATAAAATCATCGAATGAGGTGAAAGTGATTGCGGTTGTAAAGATGAATGCCCACAAAACAAAGCAATAAACATAGTGAATCGGCAGCGAAGTGAAGCGTATTTTTCTGTCAATTTTTTGTCGCAGAGTTTTGATATTGCGATTTAGCAATGCCGAAAGTATCACGATCAAAATTATGGAGAGAGTCAGGAAGTTCATGATATCAAGGGGTGCTAAGGGTGCGGGGAAATTTTGGCAGTTTTACGAATTACGATTTTGAAATCAACCAATGAAAAAAATTAGACTTTTTGTTGAAGAAAAAAATTTGCAACAAGCTCAAAAAATAAAAATTCAAGTCGGTGATTTTGATTATTTGACGAAAGTGATGCGTCAAAAAATTGGTGATAAAATTTTTCTGTTTAATGGCTGTGACGGCGAATTTTTGGCTGAGATTTTTGAAATTGAAAAAAAGTTTTTAACGCTAGAAATCCTAGAAAAAATTTCTGATTTAAAAAAAGTTCCGAACATCACTTTGGCATTTGCGCCCGTCAAAAATGTTAGGATTGATTTTGTAGCAGCTAAGGCGACAGAGCTTGGTGTGGCAAGGTTCCAACCGATGCTAACGCAGCACACAATTGTCGATAAAATTAATCCGGAACGCTTCAAGGCGAATGTCAAAGAAGCCTGCGAACAATGTGAAAGAAATGATTTTCCGGAAATTTCTGAGATGAAAAAATTGGATAAAGTTTTGGATGAGCAGGGAAAGATTTTTATTTTGAGCGATGAGTCGGGGCGAGGAGAAAAAGCCAGCGAAATATTTCCAAAAATTATCGCTGCTGAGCCATCAACTTGCTTGGAAATTATAATTCTAATCGGTCCGGAAGGTGGATTTTCGCTGCAAGAATTTCAAAAAATGCAGGCGTTAAAAAATCTTTATTCACTCAATTTGGGTCCGCGTATTTTGCGATCTGACACTGCGATTATCGCTGCTCTGACGCTTGTTCAAGAATTTTTTGGCGACTTCAATCTCAAGCCAAAATTCTGATGAAAAAAGTTTTCCTCGTCACTTTTTTTCTATTTTTTTTTGTTGCTAAAAATATTTTTGCCTGCGCTTGCGGAGGCGGCATTTTCAACGTCGGAACCAGTTCTCTAATTCCAAATTCTGTCGGCGGTTTAGCTTTTTTGGAATATGGTTACATGAACCAAAATCGAAATTGGGGCAAAGAAAAACATGCGTCTGCGAATGAAAATGATGACAGAAAAATAAAATCCCAACTGGTGACTGCGGGTATGCAATACATGTTCGATCGCAAGTGGGGCGCGGCAATTCGCCTGCCTTACATGACTCGTCAAACTAAAATTACGTCGGAAAATGGAGAGATAAATTCGACTAGAACAAACTCGCTCGGTGATGTTCGCATCAACGGAATTTACTCCGGATTTTCTTCGGACATGTCGAGTGGAATTATTTTTGGTTTGAAATTACCAACCGGCGAAACCAATGCCAAAGGGCTTGAGCGCAATATGCAAATCGGAACTGGTAGCACAGATTTAATTCTTGGAGTTTACAAAATTGGAAAAATTAACGCAGAAAAAAACTGGAATTATTTTGCACAAACATCATGGAATCACCCGTTTATCAAGCATCGCGGCTATAATCAGGGTGATGAAATTTTCGCTGCAACTGGAATTTATTTCAACACTCGATCGATTGCTGGAAAAAAAATTACACCAATTTTTCAAGTGACAGGTTCAAAAAAATTGCGTGATAGCGGATGGGCTTCGAATTCTTTTAACAGCGGTTACAGCCAAGCCTATCTTGCTCCGGCGCTTGAAATTAATTTTGGAAGATTCAAAACCTATGCCGATATCGAATTTCCATTTTATCAAAATGTTAATGGCAACCAACTAGTTCCGACGAGAATTTTTAAAGTGATTTTGGGATATAATTTTTAATTTTATGAAAAAAATTCTTCCGCTTTTGGTTTTTATTTTTATCGGATTTACCTCTGCGCAAGCCTCTGAAATCAAGCAATCCCCAGCTTTAATCATAAAAACTTTTGACGGGAAAATTTTCAATTTAGAAAAAAATCGTGGCAAAATTGTGATCGTAAATTTCTGGGCGAGTTGGTGCGTTGATTGCAAAAAAGAAATGCTGATTCTGGAAAAAATCTACGACGAATATAAGTCGCGAGGCCTTGAAATTATTGGGATTAGCATCGATAGAGAAAAAGATCGCGACAAAGCTGCGACCATTGCAAATTCTCTAAAATACAAAAATGCAATGATCCAAGATGCTAAAAAAAATGATTTTGATTTCCCTGATGCGGTGCCCGTCAGCTATGTGATCGACGGTGATGGAAAAATAAAAGCGGTGATAATTTCTGATGAAAAACCGATTACGAAAAAAGATTTTGATGAGCTGCTGCGGCCGTTATTTTTGAAATAATCGCGCATTGCGCAACCATTCCACTTGAAGAAGCCGACCTACAAAGTTCATGTCATGCTGAGCCTGTCGAAACATGATTCTTGGCACATTACCTTGAATCATGCTTCGACAGGCTCAGCAAGACATCGAGTTTTTTGTATTTTTGATTAATCGGTTTCTTGAATCAGTTTGGATATTAGTGGCCGAATCATGTGTCGGCCAGATGCTTAAAAATGGCGGAGGGTGCGATATCAATTTTCTAACTTTGCAAAGTTTTTTTAATTTCTCCGAGGGTCAGACGCTGCTCCTTCGACTCTTGAATATTCTTCACTCTTTCAATCATCTTCACGTCATACATTTGATATCCAGATTCTCTCACTTCTGCGACTTGTAACAAACCTTCTTTTGTCCAATGTCTAATGGTTGGAACGGTTTGATTTGTGGCTTTGGCAAGTTTTCCGATTTTTAAAAGTTTCTCATTTTCCTCTTCTTCATCCTCACCATTCACGGCCCTGAGATAGATATTCAAAGAGCGATCAACTGCTGCGGCAATCAATTTAAAATAATCAGTTTTCGAATTTTTTTCAGCGTGAGCTAGTTGCGATTTTTCCAAGCTGGAAATGTAAGCGAGACGATCATTTTTGCGGATGATTGCAGGAGGAAAACCGCGCATCATCAAAATCATATTCATCAAAAGGCGTGCGGTTCGGCCATTGCCATCGATGAAAGGGTGAATTGTGACGAGGCGATAATGGGCTTCAGCGGCGAGTTCAACGGCATGAAGTTTGGTTTCCTTTTTTAGCCAAGAAAAAAATTCATCCATCAAATTTTGAACTTTTCTTGGATTGGGTAAAACAACTGCGGAGCCGGAAATGCGAACCGGCACGCGGCGATAAAGACCAGCATCTTCTTTGCTGATTCCGCTCAAAATAATTTCGTGAATTTTTAGGACGTCTTTTTCTTTTAGCTCACTCGGTTTGCGTTTGATTTGCGATTTGATGAAGTCGAGAGCTGCAGCGGTGTTAGTGGCCTCTAGATGCTCGGTGATTGATTTTCCGCCGATTGTTAAACCCTTTTCGACTACCAAAGCGGTTTCGGCTCGGGACAGTGTGTTGCCTTCAATTGCATTGCTGGTGTAAGTGAGCTCAATTCGAAACCATTCTTCCAGATTCTTTACCAGAGCAGCGTCGAAGGGTCTATACTTGTCGAGTTGTTGTTTCTTTTGAGTAAGTTTTTTGTAATCCATTTTTGTTACCTCATGGTTTTGTAATTCTTAAACTGTGAAGTGTAACCTTATGGTTTGCAAGATGTGTATTTTGCTGGGAGGATGAATTTGAGGATGTTGGGGGGTGGTGTTTATTTTGAGTGGTGAAGTCAGATTGGTGCGAGTTTGGTTGGGGCCAGCCCGCCTTCGCCAAGGCTTCGGCGCGCATCCTTCGCTCTAACGATCTTCTACTGTCAGTCCAACTAAAGTTGGCCTGACAGCCGTAGTTCGCAAGAGCGAAGATTGGCGGAAGGAGAGAGATTCGAACTCTCGTATGGTGTTACCCATAACACGCTTTCCAAGCGTGCGCCTTAAGCCTCTCGGCCATCCTTCCATAAAAATT